>JAQULN010000041.1 GCA_028718575.1 Candidatus Krumholzibacteriia bacterium
GGTGCGCTTCGTGAGCAGCGGCACCGAGGCGGTGAGGTCGGCGGTGCGGCTGGCGCGCGGTTTCACCGGGCGCAACCTCATCGTAAAGTTCAGCGGCTGCTACCACGGCCACAGCGATGCGCTGCTGGTGGCCGGCGGCAGCGGGCTGGCCACTTTCGGGGTCAGCAGCTCGGCTGGCGTGCCGCCGGGCGCGGTGGCCGACACGGTGGTGCTGCCGCTCGATGACGAACAGCTCGTAGCCGACCTCTTCGCCGAGCGCGGTCCGGATGTCGCCGCCGTGGTGATCGAGCCGTTACCGGCCAACGCGGGCCTCCTGTCGCAACGGCCGGAGTACCTGCGTTTTCTGCGGGACGTTACGTGCCAGCACGGCGCGCTGCTGGTCTTCGACGAGGTGATTTCCGGATTTCGTCTCGGGATGGACGGCGCGGCCGGCTTCTACGGCGTGGTGCCCGATCTGGCGACCTTCGGCAAGATCATCGGCGGGGGCATGCCCGTGGGGGCGTTCGGGGGCCGGCGCGAGATCATGACGCGGCTGGCCCCCTTGGGAGATGTCTATCAGGCGGGAACGCTCAGTGGCAATCCGGTGGCCATGAGCGCGGGAGCTGCGGCGCTACGGGTCCTGCAGGAACAGAAGGTCCACGAGCGCCTCGAGGAACTCGGACGCATGCTCGCGGACGCCCTTGCCGCACCCGCTGCCAAGGCGGGATGTATGCTCGTGCGGGCGGGATCGATCTTCTGGCTGGCGATGCAGCCCGAGGCTCCGCGCCGGGTCGAGGCGGTCGACGGCCGGGGCATGCAGCGCTATGCCGCCGTGCACGAGGCAGCGCTGGAGCAGGGCGTCTACCTGGCGCCGTCGGGCTGGGAAGTCGGCTTTCTGAATGCGGCGATGCAGGTCGAGGAGGTCCAGAAGCTGGGAGCGACCCTCGCCGAGCTGATCTGATCTCGAAACAGCAGGTCATACGACAGCCGAACTCCCACCAGGGGAGCTCGGCCGTCGTTACTTCTATCAGCGGTGAAGGTCTCGATCAATCCATGTGCAGGCGAAAGCCCTCGATCACACGGATGGGCGTCGGGGTCCCCGAGCCGCCATCACCGTCGTCACCGCCGCCGCCGTCGTAGTTCCCGAATACGCCGAGTTTCACGATCTGGCAACGAAGTTCCGGTTTGCTGTAGTGCTTACGCATGGCGATAGCCTCCACGTCAGGGCTGCGAGCAATTCCAATTCCACTCCATTATAAGCGAGACTGTGAAAGGTGTCAATAATTATCAAATGGAAAATTCTAGGGCCGTTAGCCTGATAATATTTTACATTTTGTGCGTTCCGGCTGCTATGAGGATAAATTCAGGTTGAATTTGCGAGCATTCGTGCTGGCGCGACGGGGCCGATCGTCTATCCTGATGCAGTTTCTTCGGCTGCGGGTTCCACCATCAAGGGCCAGCGTCGGCGCGATCGATCAGGAGTGTTGCGATGCCGGGGATCTTCGGAGCAGTTGCCGTCCAGCGTGATCGTGATGCCAAGCCCGTCGCCAAAGCCATGTTGTCGCTGCTTGGCCACCGCGACTGGTATCGCTCGGCCCTGCGGTCGGACGGCCCATGGGCTTTCGGTGCGGTCTCGTCCAATCCGTGGTTCGCGGCGGAAAACCATCTGGCCGAAACACCGCAGGCGCTGTTGCTCGTCGAGGGCACGGCCTTCACCCTGGATGGCAATCCGGTCGCGGACGATGCGCCGGATCTCGCTCGCCGCATGCTCGATTTCTACCTGGCTGACGGTGATCGCTTCTGCGCACGGATCGGCGGCCATTTCAATTTGGTCGTGGCCGACCGGCGCGACGGGCGCGTGCAACTCTTGAACGACCGCCTCGGATTCTCCCACCTCTACTGGTATGCCGACCAGGATGTGTTCCTCTTTGCCCCCGAATTGAAAGCTTTCCTAAGCTGGCGAGGGTTCCCGCGCCGGGTGGAGCCCGCGGCGGCCGCCACGCTCCTGGCGCACGAGTGTCCGCTCGGTGAGACGACCCTTTTTGAGGGCGTGCGCATGCTCGGTCCCGCGGCGCGCGTGATCTGGGACGGCCGGCGGGTTGTGGTCGAGCGGCGTTGGCGGCCCGAGCCACAGCCGGAGTCCGGCCGCGCCCGCGACGACTTGCTGGACGAGGCCGATGCCCTTTACGCGCGTTCGCTCGCCAAGCGCCTGCCGGCCTCCTACGACGGCCGCACCGTAGTTGCGCTCTCGGGAGGACTCGATTCGCGTCTGCTGCTGCACCAGGTGCGCCAACGGCCCAATCTCGACATTTTCACCCACGGCCGGCGCGACAATAGCGAGTACGTCATCGCCCGCCAGGTGGCCCGGTCGATGGGGCTGGCCGACCGCCACCGATTGGTCGAGATCGACCCCGCCTGGGCGGGCCGCTATGCGCGACTGGCCGTCTGGCTCAACGACGGCCAGCTCAACATGCGCAACGCGACGTCGCTCGGCATCAGTGAGTTCCTGGGTCCGGGACCGTACCCGTACTTGAATGGGATTCTGGGTTCGCACCTTTCGCTCGGCGGACCTGCCTGTAGCGAAGAAGACCTGCGGCCGGCCGGCGACCCTGACACGGTGCGCCGGCGCACGCTGCGTTTTTCCGGCGTCGAGGCCGGCGCGGCGCGCTTGACCGCTTTCCTGCGCTCCGACCTGGTGGAGCCGATGCAGGCGATGGCCCGCGAACAGGTGCTGGCCGCGTTCGCCCCTTGGGACTACGCGCCGTTGTTCGGCGATCAGAAGGCGTTCTATTTCCACTTCAACATGGGGCGGCGCATGCAGGGCACCAACGACGTGCTCAAGTACCAGTTCCACGACCTGCTGCCGTACGCGGACGAGGAGCTCTTCGACTTCTCACTGCGCATTCCGCTGGCCGAGAAATGCGGCATGGCGCTGTTCCATGAGTACTACCGTACCCGCCTGACGCCGCTCGCCCGGATCCCCTGGCAGCATACCGGCCACGATCTGTTCGCGCCGGATGCTTTGCGCCGGCGCACCGCCCAGCGGCGGCAAACCTGGGCCCGCTGGAACCAGGCCCTGCGCCGTTGGACGCGCGGACGCGTCAACCTGCGGTCCCGCCATGCCTACACCGATCGCCCGGCCTGGTTGCGGCGTAACAAGGTCTACCGCGACGAGGTGTTCGGCGTGCTGTCGTCGGTCGGGTCGACCGGTTGCGACTGGTTTGCCCAGGACAAGGTCGACGCGCTGGTTGCGGCGTTCCTGCAGGGGCACGACGATCTCTTCCATATCCTGGCCAAGATCTACACGATGGTGGTCTGGCACGGCCTCTTCCTGCGCGACGCCCCACCCGGGAGCGACCTGGCCCCGCGCCGCGCTTGAGCACCCAGCCCAGAGGAGTCGAGCGTGAGATCTTCGCGGCGGATTCCTGGTATCATCGGCGGCGCCGGTCCCGCGGCCACCGCCCAGCTCTATCTAGACATCGTGAGCCGCTGCCGGCAGGCCGGCCTGGCGCGGCGCCCGCCGATCTTGATCGCGAGCCTGGACATCGACCTGGCGGTCGAGGCGCGGCTGTTGCGCGAAGGGTTCGGTATCGAGGACTACTGGGACCCGCTCTTGGCCGCCGCCCGCAGCCTGACCGCAGCAGGCGCCGATTTTCTGGCGATTCCCTGCAACACGTTGCATGTGATGCTGCCCGAGCTCCAACAGGCGGTCGCGACTCCGGTCCTGAGCATCGTCGACGCGGTCGCCCGGGAGGTGGACCGAGTGGGTTGCGAGACGGTCGGTCTGCTCTCGACCTCGACCACGGCCGGCGCCGGTCTTTATGAGAACGGTCTGCAGCAGCGCGGCATTGCCGTGGTCGGCATCCCGGCGGATCTGCAGGCGGCGCTGGATCAGCGGATCGAGGCCGAACTCGAGCGACCGAACGGCGGCGGTACGGGCGGGCTCGACGCGCGGATCATGGACTATTTCGCCTCGCGCGGCGCCGGCGCGGTGATCGCCGGCTGCACGGAATTGAAGGCGATGATGAGCGGCTGGCAGATACGGCTGCCGGTGATCGACAGCCTGGACGCACTTGGCGCTGCCGTGGCACAGGACATGATCGCCGGGGGCGATCAGACCGCGGCCCGAGCGACGCGGCCGTAGAGTCGGATCGCCATCAGTGCTCTCTGCAGGTGCAACCAACTGCGCTGCCAGAAGGAATCGGGGCGAGTGCGTCCCAGGCCTGCAAGCAGCAAGCCGCAATCGTCGGGGAAAACGTAACGCCGTAGTTCGCGCGAGCGCTGCTGCGACGGGACGCAGAGCCAGTGCAGCATCACGCCGTAGCCTTCTTCGGTGCGCGCCCGTTGCACCAGGCAGCCGGCCGCAACGTTCAGATGGTCGAAGACCCGCATGAGCGCAGGCGCCGGGCGGCACATCTCGTCGACGACGCCGGGGATCGGCGCGTCGAGGATCTGCTCGCGCAATCGATACTCCAGCCAGAGACCGGTTCGCAGACTGGCCGCAAGCGCCCGCGCGCAGAGCCGGCGGCGTTCGTCGTTGTCGAGCTGCCCGTCGAGCAGGTGCAGATCCAGGATCCGTCGCAAATCGCTGAAACCGCCGGCGATGCTCTGCAGGACCCCGTGCAGGATCTGGTCGCCGGCGTGCGGCGCCAGGAAGCTGGCGTGGCCAAGGGGAATCTCCAGGCAGCGGCCGAACAACGTGTCCAGATCGTAGGTGTAGACGGATGCCGGCATGGTCAGCGCCCAGTGCACCTCGACGTAGAGTCCCTGGTTGCTGACCAGGACGCGATGGAAGTGGTGTTTCTCGTAGTATTCGTTGCCGCAGATCGTTTCGGCATCCCGGTAACCCAGGCAGTTCAGCGTATCGTAAACGCGTGGCAATTCGCTGCGCTGCACGAGCAGATCCAGGTCGGCGAACCAACGCTGCTCGGGCTGCGGGTAGACCGTCAACGCCAGGGAGCCGCCCTTGAGGACCACCGGCACGCACCCGACTTCCGCCAGGGCCGGCAGGATGCGCTCGAGCTCGAGCAGCATCACGGTGGTGCGCCGCCGCGACACTTCCATGGCCGCGTCGATGCGCTGCTGTTCGCGCTCGGGCAAGAACGTCCGGTCGAGAAACGGCAGGAGCGCTTGCATGGCAGGCTGGTTGGCGAGCAATCGCAGGAAACGATTGCTAGGCAGCCCGGCGGGCGCCGGGACGGCGCCGTCGGCCTGAATCGCCCAGGCGCGCGCCAGGTCGCGCAGATATCCGGTTTCGGGAGTCAGTCCCTGCATGGTGTCGCCCTCTCGACCGGCCGCCATCACGGCGATCACAAGGGTATCGGGTCTGCGACCGCGCGGCAAGAATCTGTTCTCAGAAACGCACGCGCAGCGCCGCCCACTTGCGGCGGAGCCGGCGATGAGTTTCCACGTGCACCAGCGGCATGATCACGAGGTAGACGCCCACCAGGAGCGACCGCGCGCACAGGTCGAATAGCAGATCACCCCGTTCGCCGACCAACCGCAGGACCTTGCCGTCCTTCCACTGACCGAGCCAGGTGTCGCCCAGGCCCTCCAACCAGCCCGTCGCGGCGTTCGTCAACGGCGCACCCCAAGCGGCGATCGTCTGGTGCGGCAGCAAGTCGATGGCCATAAACAGCACGATCGCGAAGCCCGTGATCAGCCCGATTTTGCGCCATTCCATGCGCAGGCGGTAACAGGGTTGCGCCAGCAGAAAACCCCAAACCGTGTAGATGGCGGCCCCGATCAGGCTCGACCAGGCGGCGCCGTGCAATCCCCAGTGGCTGATCAGCATGTAGGAAATGGCGACCTTGACCGCGGCGGTCACCATCGCCAGGCGTGCCATGATCTTGGTTCGCTTGGCGTAGATGAGACCGAATGTCAGGTGTTGGCCGACGCCGTGGACGATGGTCTGCAGGGTCTGGATGCGCGCGATCGAATAGGCGCCCCAGAATTCCGGCGGGGTGAGCAGCCACAGCACCGTGCGGATATTGACCGCCAGGAGCAGCCCCGCGAACAGGCACAGATAAAGAAAATAGGTGAAGACCTGCCCGATGCGCTCGGGGGCCGCCGGCTGGTCGGCGATCTCGAGCCGCTGCGTGCTCCAACTCCTCTGGAACGGACCGACGACCAGCACCGCGATCAGCGAGGGGAACTTGTAGCCCATTTCCAGGACGCCGAGCGAGGAGAGATCGATTTGAAATCGCACGATCACGCGCTCGATCTGCCGCGAGCAGAACGTGGCGATGCTACCGGGGATCAGGGGCATCTGGTAGGCCAGCAAACGGCGCATGTGCTCGCGATCGAAACCGGTTCCGCATGCCTTGACCAGAAGCGCCAGCGAGACCACCAGGCTCACCAGGGCGACGATCAATCCGCTCAGGAAGAAGCCCAGTAGATCCCACCGCAAGATCACCACAAGCAGGATGTTCAGGCCCAAGCCCACGATCAGGCGCATGATTCCGATGAGCGAGTACGCCATTGATCGTCGCTTGATGACCAGGATGGTCTGCGCGGTCTGGCCGACCATGTCCAGGCAGAAGGTGCCCAGCGCCAGGCAGATCAGGTGCCAGAAACGCGGCGTGCCGAGCAGCAGGTCGGAGAGGGGGCGGCTGAAGACCGCCGCGAGCAGCGACAGCGCCAGCACCAGGCCGGCGACCATCACTGTGCCCGTGGTGACCACGGTCGGCTTGCGTTGAGGATCGGGCTCTTCGTGGTAGATGCGCAGGACCGCGGTGTGGAAGCTGTAGGCGAACAGGCTCGCGAGCAGCACGAGGCTCGCGTCGATCATGCCGATCACGCCATAACCGATGTCGCGCAGGATATGGGCGTAGAAGGGCAGCATGAAGAAGCTGATCATGCGCCCCAGCACGCCGGCGCCGCTGTATACAGCGGCGTGCTTGAACGTTTCGCGCACGAGGCCGGGCTGCGGCGGCGGATCGCGGCGCAAAACCATATAACGGCCGTCCTTTGGCGCCGATGGTCGTGAAGCGTGGCGGCGGGCCGGACCATGATCGTCCGCAGGGCGGAGGAACGCCAGCTTGAAATCCGCGATGCAAGGTTTCTGCCAGACCTCGCGACGCGGGCGGCTGGAGAGCGAGAATCAGGCGGATTCGACTTCGCTTGTCAGCAGCTGGATAAGGCGGCGGATCCACCAGCGGGATTTTTCGGGGGACCGTGTCTGGCGGCGGGTGTAGGCAACCATCTGGAAGCTGAGCGACGTGAACAGGCGCAACAGTACGCAGGTCCGCAAGAGGTTGTGCGCCGGGAGGGGACCGCCGCCGCCGTCGGTGTAGGCCGCCAGGAAATCATCCTCATGCTCGCGCTCCTGGCAGATGACGGCCATGGCGCTGCCGAGGTCGTACGCGCGGGGAGCCACCGTGGCGTTGTCGAAATCGATCAACCCCGACACCCGGCCGCCGTCGAAAAGCACGTTCTCGAAGTGAAAATCGCCGTGCACCGGCAGGACGTCGGCCAAACTCGGATCGGCAGCGGCCGAGGAGGACGCCAGGCGGCGCCGAACTTCGCGCAGGAGCGGGAGCGCCCGTCGCAAGTCGCGGCCGAAATCTCCGGTCTCATGCCAGCGCAGCCAGAGGTTGCGGGCCAGGCTGCCGCCACGGCTCCAGGGCAAGCCTGCCTCGACCGCGGGTAAGTGCGTGAAAAGAAAATGCGGCGGGCGGCGGCAAGACGGCGGGGCCTGGTCGATCAGTTCGGAGGTGGCGGCTCCGTGAACCTGTCCGAGCAGTGTGCCCAACTGCCGGCGGTAATGGCGGCGCTCCTCGGTCGCGATGGCGTCGACGTCGATGTGGTCGCCGCCGCACCAGTCCTGGAGGCAGAACTGGTGGTTCGCCAGCGTGATGAGGTACTCGCCGGAGGCCGCCGGCCGCAGGCGCGGGCAGGGCACACCGGCCTCGTGGAGTCGGGACTGCAGCCGCAGCGCGAAGCGAATCCGTTCGGGCGCCAGGTCCGGATTGAGCTGTTTGACGACGAGATCGAAGTCGCCGTGGCGCAGGCGAACCAGCGCCATGCCGAAGCCTTGCGGCATGGGCTGAATCGTCAGACCGGCGCCGTCGGACAGCCCATAGGCGGCCAGAATGTGCTCGATCAATTCGCGGGTGAAGAGGTCGGGGCGGATGTGATGCTTCAACATGGGGTGCGATTCCCGTCGTCGACAATGGTGCCGGGCGAATCGGCGAGATGATCGCCTGGGAATTCGACCGATTTTGACGTTCCCTTTACGTTAGAATCGGTTAATGAAAATGGCGACCATATTCTTTACGGTTTGGGTTGTGCCGTCGAGATTGTTGCTAGCCGGCGCAACCCGCTGTTGCCGATGCGTTTGCGAGCTGAGTACCAACCTGCCCGCTAAATCCGCGCCGGGTGCTAGGTTAGGCGCCGGCCTGGCTCGACGATCTCGATGACGCCCGCGCCGGCGCGGACGAAGTAGTCGTACACGCTATTTACGTAGTCGTGGGCCACGAGCAGGCTGGCAGCGGGCAAGCGGAAGGCGATGACGCGCACGCGGTCGCCGCAGATCAGCCGGCAGTTGTCCAGCGCGGAGCTGAAGAACGACGCGACCACGGCCGGGATCGCGGCCGCGGCCAGCAGGTGGAACTCGAACGCCTTGTCGAGGTCGAGCCGTGCGATGCCGTGCTGCTGCAGCAGGGGCGTCAATTCAGCGAGGTGCTCGCGCCGGTGGGGCACGTAGAATAGCTCCAAACCGTCCAGGGACAGTTTGACGCCGGCAATCAACCGCGAGAATTCCTCGGGCGTCAGGTAGCCGTCCTCGACCAGCGGCTGGCCAAGGAACAGGCAACGGCGGTCCTGGGGGAGCGCCTCGATCTGCCGGCGGGCGTGGTCGTATCGATTCGGCACGAGCTGATCGCCCGGCGGCAGTTCGAGATCGAACGAACTGAAGAACGTGATCTTGCGCCGCTGCCGCATATCCCAGTTGGCATACCGCTGATACCACCAGGCTTTGGGCCGGCGCCAAAGCGACACTCGCGGCGGCTGGCTGTCGCGCCTCGCGCGCTCGCCCGCGATGCGCAGCGTGTCGGTGCCATCGTCCAGCAAGATGCACCGCGCGCGCGGGCAACGCTGCGCCGCGTGGCGAAACCATCCCTGGAGATAATTGCCGAGCAACAGGTTGGGAACGCCGCGCCAGGGGCGCAACGCCTGGTCGAAGACACGCCGGCGATAATGCTGGCGCAAGACGTTCACCTTTTCGCTGTGTGCGAACCGCGGGTGGTCGAGCCAGGTGTGCGGTTGCGGCCTGGGGACGGGGTTCAGGTCGACGATCTCGACCCGGGTCCAGTCAGCGGGATCCACTTGGGAGAGGTCGAACGGCGGAATGCCGTGGCCGCTGTACTCGACGATCATCAGCGCCGTGCGCTGCAAGTCGAAATGGCGCCGCGCCTCCATGGCGTTCAGCAGCTGCAACGGCGTGCGGATCATCGCCAGCGCGTCGTGGTCTGTCTGGATCACCAATCCCCCGCACTTCCGGCTCTGATGGTCATTCATGCCTGATCCGGGATGGACTAAGCCATCTTGTCGAAATAGGCGACGTTTGTCCAGCTCAGGGCGGCCTGAGCGCAGGCGAAGTCACGCAGGCGGGACCGCAAGATCTCGCCTTGTTGCAAGTAGTCGTCCAGCACACCGGCGATCCGGTGGCGGGCGTCGGCCAGGGCGGTCGCTGCGAACGGCGCCGCGGGCAGACCGGCCAGCTCGGCCAGCGCCTGCATCTTGAACGTCTTGGCGGAGAGCGGTATCACCGGCACCCCGCCACGCAGCGCGAAGATGCTCGCGTGCCAGCGGCCGCCGAGATAAGCGTCGGCGTTGCCGACGATGTCGACGGCCTGCTGCACCGGCGTCGTGGCGCCGACGACCGGCAGCGCCAGCTTCGCGGCCAGGGGGCGGAAGATCCACTGATCCTTGCCGTCGGCCACGGTCAGCACGATCTGACCCGGATAGACGCCGCGCAGATGGTCGAGCAAGCGGGCGTAATCGTCGATGATGGCGGCCGGGTGCGCCGTGATGCGGAAGATCGACGAGCCGCCCACGCAGATGTACGGGCGGGCCGGGTCGAAACGCGCGCGATCGGGCCAGATGTCGAAATAACCCTCGCGGCCGGCGACCGGCAGCCACGCGGCGCGCGGCGCGGGTTCGAGCAGGAACGCTGTATCGGCGCCGTAGCGACCGGGCCAGCGGTCTTGCCAGCGTTGCTGCGAGATTGGGTCGCGGTAGACGATGTCGTCGAGCTGCGGGTAGACCTGCTGCGCCATGGCCAGCAGGTCGGGATGATCGAAGTCGGCGGTGTGGTTGACAAGGATGACGGGCTTGCCGAATTCCTGTTTGATCAGGTCGCACAAAAAGAGGATCGCCCGCGGCAGCGGCCCGCAGCCGACCATGCAGCCGTCGCCGTGCACCACGACGAGGTCGGCGGCGTCGATCGCCGCCAGCAGGTCGGAGCACAGTTGCGGCGCCCGCATGATGCGCCGGCGCAACGCCGCGAACTCGTCGCTCCGCGCCGGAAGCGCCGGGCCGCTCCGCGCCGCCGCCAACCCCTCGCGCAGCCGCGTCGCGAGCTTCCACACCGCGGGCGGCGTGGCGAGCCGGAGCCAGCGGGCTGCGGGATCGCCGCCGCCGGCGTCGTCGCCGTCGCCGGTGGGTCGCGGGCCAGGCCACAGGAACGACCCCGATGCGAGCGCGGCCTCGGTGAGCCGGTGCGTGATCTGCCCGCCCTTCGCGGCGATCATCTGCTGCAGCGTCAGCGACGCGGCTCGGTCGCCCCAGTTGGGGTTGCTCGTGGAGTCGTTGACGAACAGGACCTTCATCGCGGCTCGGCGCCCCCCGGTTCGTCGACTTCGGTGAGCAGGCCGGCCGCCAGCAGGCGATCGACGGTCGCGTAGAGCCGCCGGCGCGGCAGGCGTGTCGTGGCGAGGATCGCGAGCAGGTCGTGCCGGCCGTCGGCGTAGGCCAGCACGTCGAGCAGGTCGCGGACCTGCCGGGCGCCAGCGGGGTCGCCGGGTTCCGGGTAGAGACCGCGGCGCGCGAGCTGCGGTTCGCCGAGGCAGGCGGCGCGGTACGTGCGGTTGCGCTCGAGCAGCTCGAGGCATTCGCGCAGCACGGTGAAACCACCCTGGAGACCCGCGGGCGTGACCAGCGACAGATCGTCCAACGAGGTGTGGTACTCGGGGTACGCGCCGTACTTGCTGCGCATGACCGAGGCCACCGGCAGGTCGATGCCGGGACTGCAATACTGGCGCTCGTCGCTGCCGCGGTCCAGGTAGGTGTAGCGCTTGAAGTCCGGGTGATCCTCGCCGAGGACCGCGAGCGCGGCGCGATCGGCGAGCGTGTCGCCGCGCCGCGACGGCAGGTACGAGTAACAGCGATCGTCGCCCACGCAGGTCACGTTGTAGCCGGCTGCCACGTTGGCGCGCATCGCGTCGCCGTGCCGGCTGAGGTAGGTCAACGCGCCGATGGTTTCCGGCACGAACACGATCCGATAGGTGAATCGGCGCGGCCGGGCGGCCAGCCAGCGGGCCAGGAACGTCGTGACCACGGGGCCGGACAGTTCGTTGTTCGCCAGCGACGGGTGGCAGATGTAGGTGGACAGGAGGATCTCGCGCGCGCTCGCGCCCGGCAGGATCAGCTCGCCGTACGTCAAATGTCCGTCGCGCAGCTCGCTGTCGATGCGCACCCGATAGCGCGCGCCCGTCAGGCGCTCGCGTTGCGCGTGCGCGAGGCAGAAGCCCCAGGTGCGCCGGTAGTACGAGGTCACGTAAGGGATCGCGTCGGGCTGCGCCGGCAGCGAATGCAGATGGGGCTCCAGCTCCGCGCGCGAAAGCACGGCGTCGACCGGTTCGGAGTAGCCCACGACGTGCAGATTGCTGCGCTGGAAGTCGACGAGGCGGTTGCCTTGCTCGTCGGCGATGTAGGCGTCGCGGATGGTCCACTCCGGCGGCACGACCCAGTCGAACACGCGCGTGCCCGACGGCACTTCGTGCACCGTGAGCGGGATATGCCGGCCCAGGATCGCCAGGGTGCGGCGCACGCCGTCGCCGGTGAGGCTGCGGCAGAGGGGGAACAGCTCGGCCGCGAGCGCGTGCAGGCGGTTGCCGAGTTCCTCGTTGTCAACGCTGGGCGCCGTCTCGGACATGACGCTCCCTCGGCGCCGGCGGACGGGCTAGGCCGTCCGCCCGTCGCGCATATCGTCCTGGGCCTGCCGATAATCCTCGGGCCGGCCGATGTCGAGCCAGTATTCGAGGATCGGAAAGCTGATGACACGGCGATCTTCGGCCAGCAGCGCCTGGATGAGGTCGGTCATGTCGAACCTGACCCCGTCGGGAATGAGCGCCAGGACGCTCGGCTCGAGCAGGTACACGCCGGCGTTGATGAACAGCGTCTCCGTGGGCTTCTCCCGCAATTGCCGCACGCGCACGTCGCTGCACTCGACCACGCCGAACGGCACCGTGATCTCG
>JAQULN010000042.1 GCA_028718575.1 Candidatus Krumholzibacteriia bacterium
GGGGTACGTAACCATCCGCAACTGGACGCTCGTCACGGCTACGAAATCCGTCTTCCTGGGCGCTGGCGCCGGACTCTTATTCCAGAAGATCTGGCGGCAGTCGGTCTTGTCGGCCATGGCCGCGCAAAAGGTGGCCCAGATGCTGCGCCGCGCGGAGCCGGAAACGGTGTTCGTTGGCGGCCTGATGCAGAATATCGGGCAACTGGTGCTGGCTCGCAGCCATTTCGATCTCTTCCAGCAGGTTCTTACCATCTCCACCGAGGAAGGTTTGCCTTACCATCTGGTCGAGCAAGAATTGCTGGGCTTCGACCACGGTGATCTCGGCGCCCTCCTGATCAAGGAGTGGAACCTCAGCGAGGACCTTGAACAAGGTGTGCGCTGGCACCATCGGCTCGACCATCCCGACATCCAGTGCCGCGAACTCGCCGCGATGATCGCTCTCGGCGAGGACGTCGCCGCTTGCACTAGCAGCGCCGACAGCGAACACGAGGGCCTTCGCTACGACCAGAGCCGCGCCGCCGCGGTGCTCGGTGTCTCGGTCGATCTGTTCAAACGTCTGCGCAGCGACGCTCGCGAGTTGAGCATCGATCCCGGTTTCTTCAACTGATCAATTCGAAAAAAAGAAACCCCCGCCGCAACGGCGGGGGTCGGGAATGAACGCGCGCATAACCGGCATCATCCTAGCACATGGCGACCGGCGCGGCCAAGTCGTGTTTACGCCGGACGTCTGCGGCTGCCGACGCAATCGCTGGCCTCGTCGTCGGTATGGCGCGCGGGCGCACCGTTGAACTCCGCCCGCCGGCGAGTTACCATATGGCCTCTGGATCGTGGATCGCACACAGCAAGGGCGAACGATCGTCGGCGTGGCGGCCGGGCCCGGCCGCGGGCGATCGTTGAGGTGACGACGACGTGCAGATCATCAAGGGCAAGACTGGCTGGATCGAGGTTATCTGCGGCCCGATGTTTTCGGGTAAGAGCGAGGAGTTGATCCGGCGTCTGCGGCGCGCGGAAATCGCCCGCCAGCGCGTGCAGATCTTCAAGCACGTGATCGACGCGCGCTACGACAGCGACAACATCGTCAGCCACAGCTGCCAGAGCCTGCCGTCGGTGGCGGTCTCGGCGGCAGCGGACATCCTCGCACGCATCGATGACCGCACCGAACTGGTGGCCATCGACGAGGCGCAGTTCTTCGACGCGGAATTGGTTGCGGTCTGCGATCGCCTTGCCAACCAGGGGAAACGCATCATCGTTGCCGGCCTCGATCTCGACTACCGCGGTGTTCCATTCGGTCCCATGCCGCATTTGATATGCCGCGCCGAGTATGTGACCAAGCAACTGGCGATCTGTATGGTCTGCGGCGATCCGGCCGGATTCACCCAGCGATTGACTCCCAGTCGCGACCAGATCCAAGTAGGCGCAACGGGGATGTACGAGGCTCGCTGCCGGCACCATTTCGAAGCGCCGGCTTCCCAAGGCGAGGAATGAACCGGTCACCGCTGCGGCAAGCGGCGGTCCTTCATGAATAATCCGGGCTTATCAGTTCGCTCCGTGCCGCGTTCGTGCAAGTTGAAACGATGCGTGCGCTCAGCATTCCTCGTGGTTTCCGGTCATTTCTGTTGCTGCGGCCCCGATCCTGCTCAGAGCCGTGCAGGAGTGCAAAACACGGCCGCCGGGCGAGTTCTGCTCGGCGCGGAGATAAGTGCATTTCAAGCCGTCGGGCCATGTAAAGGGCAAGTTCTTTTTGCTGTCACCGGTCCGGGCTTGTATGATCAATGATCAAGTCCCCGGCGTGCGGGGATTCCACGATGATCGGCCGACATCGGCCTAGCGAGGTTGACGCCCATGTTTGGTAACCGTGAAACCCCAGTGCCCCGTTGGCGGCGACAGATCCTCTGGCTGGCCTGTTCGCTCCTGGTGTTTGTCGCCGTGGGTTCGCATGCCGCGCCGCACCACGGCGATCGTTTCCAACTGGCGCAACCCGACGGCTCTTGGGTGGAAGTTCTGGTCTGGGGGGATGAGTTCTATCAGAGGGTCGAAAGCGCCGACGGCTACACGCTTGTGCGCGATCCGCAATCCGGCGTGATCTGCTATGCCGATCTGGCGACCGACGGACGCAGCTTCCTGTCGACGGGCGTCGCGGTCGGCGCGACGCCGCCGTCCGGTCTGCCGCGCGGCCTACAATTGGTGCCGGAGGCTCGCGCCGCCGCCGGCAACGCCGTGCGCGCGCGTTTCTTGGCCGAGGAGGCGGCCATGCTGGCGGCCAAGACGCAGACGCCGCAACCGTCGACCATGGGCGCCGTACGCGGGCTGACGTTGATCATTGATTTCTCGGACGAGATCGGCTCGGTTCCGCCCAGCGCCTTCGAGGCATACTTGAACGAGATCGGCTACACCGGGTACGGCAACAACGGGTCAGTGCGCGACTACTTCCGCGACGTCTCCGGCGGTGCCCTGGACTACACGAACTATTTGCCCACGGCCTACATACGCGCGCCACACCCGAAGAGCTACTACGAAGTCCCCCGTGTCTCCTACGGTCTGCGCGCCCGGGAGCTCGTCGCTTGGGCGCTGAATCAGCTCGATTCCCAGGGTCACAATTTCCAGCAGTACGACGCGAACAGCGACGGTTTCATCGACGCGATCAATGTGTTCTATGCCGGTTTCCCGAGCGGAGGCTGGTCGGTCGGTCTCTGGCCTCATTCGTGGGTGGTGTCGTTCTCCGCCGACGGCGTTCAGTCCTACAAATATCAGATCACGAACATCGGCAACAACCTTGCGCTGGCCACCTTCTGCCACGAGAACGGCCACATGCTGTGCTTCTGGCCCGACCTGTACGACTACGGATTCGAATCCAACGGCGTCGGCCGCTTCTGCCTGATGTGCAGCAGTGGTCCCGGCACCAATCCCGTGCGTCCTTGCGCGTATCTACGGGCCAGTGCCGGCTGGGTCGTGCCGGAACTTCTGGCCGGCCTGCAACCGGCTGTGGAGGTCTCGCACGCGACGATGAACGTGTACAAGGTCGCGCGCCCGGGCGTCGAGACCGAATACTACTTGTTCGAAAACCGGCAACGCGCAGGTCGCGACGCCAGCTTGCCGGACGCCGGCTTGGCGATCTGGCATGTCGACGAGAACGGCAGCAACGACAACGAGCAGCAAACACCTTCCTCGCATTACCTGGTGACCCTGGTGCAGGCCGACGGCCGCTGGGACCTCGAGCAAGGCGTCAACAACGGCGATGCCACGGACCTCTGGAAGGCGCCGACCTATGTCGAGTTCAATCCCGACACCGATCCACCGGCACGCTGGTGGAATCTGACCGACGCGGCGCTCTACGTCGATGAGATCGGGCCGAGCGCTCCGGTTATGCAATTCAACTTCCGCGAATCGCTGGGCACGATGAGCGTGACGATCCAACCGCAACCCGACGACATCAACGCGCCGTGGTTGCTCACCGGTCCCGGCGACTTCCAACTCGCCGGCGAGGGGCCGCGCCAGACACTGGTCTGGACGGAAGGTTCATACACGTTGACCTGGGGCGCGGTGGGCGGCTGGACGTTGCCCGATCCGCCGGTCGAGACGTTCGCAGTCAGCGAGGCGGGCGAACCGCCGGTCGTGAGCGGGACCTACTCCAATCCTCCGTTCGCTGCGGTGCTGGCCGGCCCCGCGGCGCATACGGGACCGGTCGCGGGGGTGGCGATCGTGGACATCGACGGCGACGGTCGCTGCGATCTCCACATCGTCAACGACGGCGCCGCGGACTTGGTCTTGCGCAACGAAAGCGGGCTCGTGTTCAGTGACATGACGCCGGCGGAACTGGCCGACGCGGGCGCGGGGCGCGCCGGGGTTTGGGGCGACCACGACAACAACGGCGAGCCCGACGTCTACCTGGTGCGCGCCGGTCAACCGAACCGCCTGTTGGCGCAGACGGGCGGCGTCTTCTCCGACGTGACCACCTTCAGCTACGGCCTGGACGATTCCGGTCCCGGTTCCGTTGCGGCCTGGTGCGATTTCGACAACGACGGCCTGCTGGATCTGTATCTCGTGCAGGCCGGCGAGCCGAACGTATTGTTCAAGAACTACGGCGACATGTATGGCGATCACTATATCTTGCTACCGGCATCTCATTGGGCGCTGCAGGACGCCGGCGTGGGTCGAGCCGGCCGCTGGTGCGACTACCAACTCGATGGCTATCGCGATGTCTACGTCGTCAACGACGGCGCGGCCAACATCCTCGTCGTCAACAATGGCGGCACGTCCTTCGACAACTCGCTCGACTCGATGGTCGCCGACCCTTCTGCCGGCCGCGATGCCGCCTGGGGGGACTTCGATAACAACGGCGAATGGGACCTCTATCTGGTCAACAGCAGCGCCGAGGACGTCTACATTCGCCGCCAATCTGGCTTCTTCCAGACCTACCCGTCGCCGGCCATTAGCGACGTTGGTGCTGGCCGCGCCGTGGTGGCTGCCGACTTCGATAATGACGGCGCGCTGGATCTCTACGTCGCCCGCCAAGGCCAAGCTGACCTGCTGATCTTCGGTGACGGCGCGGGAGGGCTCCGGCGCTCGGCCATGCTGCTGCCGCAGACCGAGGGCGCCAGTGTGGCCGTCGCCTGCGGCGACCTGGACGGCGATGGCGGCGTGGATCTCTACGTCGGTCGCTACAATGAGGCGAACATCATCTTGCACAACCAGATCGTCGACCGCGGCCATTGGCTTGCCCTGGATCTGCGCGGCGCGACGGCCAACCGCGACGCCATTGGTGCGCGCGTGCGGTTGGTTGCCGGAGGCCGCGTGCAACTCCGCGAGGTATCCGGCGGCGGCGGCGCCGGTCAACTCGACCGGATCCTGCATTACGGCCTGGGTTCAGCCAGCGTCGCCGACAGCATCGTGGTCACGTGGCCAGTCGGTGAGCCGACTATCCTGGTCGATGTCGCCGGTGATCGCCGTGTGCTAGTCAATCAGAGCGGCGGTGGGACGCCGGTGACGCCTGAGACAGCGCCGACCGCGACGGCCTTGCTGGGGATTCATCCCAATCCGTTCAATCCATCGACGACGATCCACTTCGCGCTGGCGGCCGCCGGTCCGGTCCGCCTGTCCATCCACAGCCTTGACGGCCGCCGCGTCGCCGACCTGGTGCGCGCGGATTTGCCGGCGGGCGTGCACCAGGCGATCTGGCATGGCCGCGACGCCGAGGGCCGTACCGTCGCCTCGGGTACCTATTTCTGCCGGCTGCAGACCCACAGCGGAGCGGACAGTCGCCGCTTGACGATCGTCAAATGAGGCTGCGATGCTGATGCCGCCGCCTTGACGCAGGGGTCCCGGCCGAGGCCGGGGCCCTTGTTTTTTCGGGCAGGCCGCGATGACCCGATGCGGCTGCTGCACCCCTTGCTTCGCTAGGTGTTCTTACGTATGCTCACTACGGTAGTCTTGTTTCTCGCCGGTGGCTGCGGCGAGTGTATGAGTCGGTCGCCGTGTTGGGGAGATCATGACCGTGATGTCGCGACGCGTCAGTAGCCTCCGGTGCCCATGGCTTCTGTGCGGTTGCCTCATGGCTGTGTTGACGAGCCAGGCCGCGAGCGCCCCGATTGCCGGCTTGCAGGTGACCGCCGACCAACCCGACGGCACAACCCTTGGCGTGCGGGTATGGGGGGACGAGTATCATCGCTACGTCGAGGATTTGGCCGGCTACACGCTGATCCGCGATTCTCAGAGCGGTTGGCTTTGCTACGCCCGCTACGATGCCGCGGGCGAGGATCTGATCAGCACCAGCGTGCCGGCTGGCGAACCGGTCCCGGCGGGACTGCAACCCGGTGTGCGCCTGCCGGCGGAGATCCGCCGCGCCATGATCACGGAGCGGCGGGCGGCGTCGGCCGGAATAACCAGGCTCGGTTTTGGCGAGAACGGCGAGAAATCGATCTATCCGACGCCGGCGATCCATGGGGAAGTGCGAGGCATCGCCCTGTTGGTCGATTTCTCGGATCAGCCCGCGTCGACAACACCGGCGCAGGTCGAGGCGTTCCTCAATCAGCGCGGCTACAACGGTAACTTCAACAACGGTTCCGTCCGCGATTACTACTTCGATGTCTCAGACGGCCGTCTGGAGCTGACCCACGAAGTCACGCCCTACTTCTACCGCGCCGTGAACCCGAAATCATGGTACGAAGACCCCAGCGCCGGGGTCGGCTGGCGCGCGCGTTTGCTCGTGACCGAGGCGCTAGAAGAACTCGCGCGCCGCGGCTTCGATTTCGGCCTCTATGACGCCAACGGGGACGGTTTCGTCGACCTGGTCAGTTGCTTCTATGCCGGTTCGCCGAGTTGGAGCTACGGTGCGGGTCTCTGGCCGCAGGCCGGTGAGGCGGGATTCCAGGCCAATGGCGTCATTGCCCGGCTCTGGCAGATCTCGCCGCTCGGCGATCGCCTCTACCTGGGCATGGTCTGCCACGAAATCGGCCACGCCCTCTGCCAGTGGCCAGACCTCTATGATCAGGACGGTTCTTCCAGCGGCGTCGGCGTCTATTGCATCATGAGCACCACGGGTTTTACCAATCCCGTGCATCCCTGCGGTCCGCTGAAGTACGGATCGAACTGGGCCGAAACCGTTCTACTGGACGGCATGATGTCAGCGCAACAGACCCCCGCCGCCGGCAACCACGTGTTTGTGTTACCGCATCCCACCGTCACCTCGGAGTTCTTCTTGCTCGAGAACCGCCTGCCTTCCGGACGCGACGCCAATCTGCCGTCGACGGGACTCGCAGTCTGGCACGTCGACTGGCGCGGCAACAACAACTTGGAATATCAGATGCCGCACGCCCATTACATGGTGACGTTGGTGCAGGCGGATGGCCGTTGGGATCTCGAGAACGACTGGAATATCGGCGACGACACGGATTTTTTCGGCGCCCCTGAGTTCACCGCGTTCGGTCCTGATACCGATCCGGCGGCCTTCTGGTGGCGCGGCGTGCCGGCTGCGCTCTACCTGGACAATATCAGCGAGCCCGGCGAGGTGGTCACCTTCGACTTCCGCGACGGCATCGGCCGTTTACCGGTGCAACTGACGATCGAACCGGAAGGTCTGCCGGCCGCCTGGCGCATCACCGGGGCCGGCGGTTACATCAAGAACGGCGCCGGCACCCAACTGGTCTATGTCCCGGCGGCAGGCTCCTACCTCGTTTCCTGGCTCGAGGTGGCAGGGTGGCAATCGCCGCCGCCCGCCACGGTCTATGTGCCCGAAGCCGGTCCGACGCCGCATTTGAGCGCGTTGTACACCCACCCGCCGTTGACCATGGTCGAGGTCCCGGCGCTCTCCGGGTCGGCGCCTGGTCGCGGCGGGCAGGTGGTCGACTACAACGGGGACGGGCGGCTGGACATCTTCCTTTGCCGCGAGCACGCTGCCGATGTCCTGCTGCGCAATGACGGCGGCTGGCAGTTCACGCCGGCGACGCCGCCGATGCTGACGGCGCCCGGTCCGACGCTGGCAGCGGCCTGGGCGGATATCGACGGCAATGGCCGGCAGGAATGCTTTATCGTGCGGCGCGGACAGCCGGATATGCTCATCAGGCAGACGTCGCCCGGCGTTTTCTCGCCGGCCGTCGAGTTTGCCCCCGCCGGATTCGATTCTGTGCGAGGAGCGGTATGGCTCGACGCCGACGGTGACGGGATCCTCGACCTGCACCTGGTGCGCGAAGGCCTGGCCGACGTGCTGCTGGGCGTTTCCGATTTGAACGATACGCGACTCAGCTCCTACTCGGTTTTCGCCACGTTGCCCGGACTCAGCTTCGCCCAGACCATGGCGGGCGCCTGGTGCGACTATGACGGCGACGGTCGGCTCGACCTCTACATGGTCAACCTGTTCGGCGAGAATGTCCTGGTTCAGAACCGCTTGCCGAACCGTCTGATCAACGCGACTCACGGCGGTTTGCGCATGGTCTGGCGCGCGGGAACGGCCGCCTGGGGCGACTACGACAACGACGGAGATTTTGATCTCTATGTGGCGCATGACGGCGCGCCGGATGTCCTGTTCACCCAGTACAGCGGAACCTTCGTGATCGAAGCCGACGAGATGACCAAGACACCGGGCAACGTCAAGGATGCCGTCTGGGCCGATTTCGACAACGACGGTCGACTCGATCTCTTCTTGGTTCGCTACGACCAATCGTGCCTGCTCCTGATGAACAAGGGCGTCGGCGGTTGGCGGGAGGCTCCATTGCTGCTGCCGGAGTTGGAGGGACCGGCCGTGGCGGCCTTGGCGGGCGACTTCGACGAAGACGGCGGCATCGACATCGTCTTGGATCGCGACGGAGCGCCCGCAGTCGTTCTGCACAACACCATGATTCGCGGCAATTGGCTGCAGATCGATCCGCTGGGCTACCGGGGACTGAGCGACCCGATCGGCGCGGTTCTCCGCGCAGCGACCGGCGACAAGGTGTTCATGCGCCAGGTATCAGCCCGCAGCGGACCGTCGCGCGAATCCACTCGCATTCACTTCGGCCTGGGCAGCACCACGGCCGTGGACAGCTTGACGATCGCCTGGCCCAACGGCGACGTGCAGGTTCTGCGCGATATCGCCGTCAACCAGATCTTGACCGTCCAGCAGCCGCCGTCAGGCGGCGCCGGTGGCGACGAGATTCCGCGCGTGACGACCTTGCTGCCTGCGTTCCCGAACCCGTTCAACCCCGCAACGAACTTGGTGTTCGACCTGGCCCCGGCAGGCCGCGCGTCGTTGTGTATCTATGACTTGGCGGGGCGCCTCGTGGCGACCTTGCACGATGGCGATCTCGCAGCGGGGCGTCATGGTTTTCGCTGGGAGGGTGTCGATCGGCGGGGACGCAGCGTTGCTGCGGGAGTCTATCTGGTCCGCCTTGTGGTCCACGGGCGGCAATTGAGCCAGCGTGTGGCGCTCGTGCGGTAATTCCAGACATGTCCGAGCGGCGGCGGTTGCGCACCAGGTGCCAAATCGCGTCGAGAAATCGTGGGTGCATCACCCAGTCCGGCAGGCTATAATTCGTCCCCATGTGGAGCCGCGATTTCTTCCTGCAGCAGATACAGCCGCCGTTGATCGGCATGATTCACCTGCCGCCGTTGCCCGGCGCGCCTGCCTACGGGGGGGATCTCAAGCCGGTCATAACCGCGGCGACCGCCGATCTCGACGCCTTGGCCGACGGCGGCATTCGCGCGGCGATCGTCGAGAATTTCCATGACGCGCCTTTCTGGCCGGAGGTCGTCCCACCGGAAACCGTCGCGGCCATGGCCGTGGTCCTGGCGGAACTGCGCCGGCAGCGACCCGGGCTGGCGCTGGGTGTGAACGTGCTGCGCAACGATCCCGACGCGGCGCTTGCGGTGGCGGCCGCCGCCGGTGCGGCATTCATCCGCGTGAACGTGCACACAGGCGCTATGCTCACGGATCAAGGCCCGCTCGCCGGCCGGGCGCACCGCACGCTGCGCCGCCGCCGCGAGCTCGGGCTCGCCCAGGTGGGGATCTTCGCGGATCTCAGGGTCAAACACGCGGCGCCCTTGGCCGAACGCGACCTGGCCGCCGAAGCCGCCGATCTCCGGCGTCGCGGCCTGGCCGATGCGCTGATCATCAGCGGTCCCGCTACCGGCGCCGCCGCCGCCCTCGCCGATCTGCAAACGGTGCGCGCGGCGCTGCCGGATTGTCCGCTGCTGCTGGGCAGCGGCATCACCAGCGAGAATCTGGCGGCATATGGCGGACTCGCCGACGGCTACATCGTCGGTACGTCGCTGCAGGTGGGCGGCCGCATCGACCGCCGGCGAGTGGAAACGCTGCTGGCGGCCCTGGACAACCGGCGGCAAACCGCCTCCCGAAAGGACATCGTATGAAAGGCGTCGTACTGGCCGGCGGTCTCGGCTCGCGGCTCTTGCCCTGCACCAAAATCACCAACAAACACCTGTTGCCGGTCTATGACCGGCCGATGATCCATTATCCGTTGCGTTGCCTCGTCAATGCCGGCATCCAGGATGTGCTCCTGGTGACCGGCGGCAGTTTCGCCGGGCACTTCCTACAGTTGCTGGGCAACGGCAAGGAACTCGGTCTGAAGGAACTCCACTATACTTATCAAGAAGGCGAGGGCGGTATTGCGGATGCGCTGCGTCTGGCCGAGGACTTCGCGGACGGCGAGCCGCTGGCGGTGGTGCTCGGCGACAACATCATCGAGCGCAACATCCGCGCCGCGGCGCAAGCCTATCTGGCGCAAGGGGGTGGCGCGCGTATTCTGCTCAAACGCGTGCCGGATCCCGAACGTTTCGGCGTGCCGGTCTTCGCCGGCGACCGCATCGTGCGCATCGAGGAAAAACCCGAGCAACCGCGCTCACAGTTCGCCGTGACCGGCATCTATTTCTATGATCATCAGGTCTTCACTCTGATCCGCGACCTCAAACCCAGCGAACGCGGCGAGCTCGAGATCTCCGACGTCAACAATATGTATCTGGAACGCGGCCAACTCGCCTGGAGCGAACTGGCTGGCTGGTGGACCGATGCCGGAACATTCCCGTCGCTACTGCGGGCGAGCAATCTGGTGGCCGAATCGGGCGCCAACAAGAGCGATGAGGAGTGACGCGTGAACATCCTGGTCACCGGCGGCGCGGGTTTCATCGGCAGCAACTACGTACGCTACCTGCTGGACGAGACAGACGACAAGGTGGTGAACCTGGATCTGTTGACCTATGCCGGCAATCTCGAGAACCTGGCCGGCCTGGAAGACCATCCCCGCTATCGCTTCGTCAAGGGCGACATTCGCGATGCCGGGCTCGTGTCGGCGCTGCTGGCGGAAACGCGGACCGAGGCGATTGTTCATTTCGCCGCCGAGAGCCACGTCGACCGCTCGCTGGACGCGCCCGGCGCCTTCCTCGACACCAACACGCGGGGCACACAGGTGTTGCTGCAGTGCGCTTTGCAGCATCAGCTCGGCTGCTTCGTCATGGTCTCGACCGACGAGGTCTACGGCTCGCTGCCAGCCGGCGAACCGGGTTTCACCGAAGAAACACCGCTGGCGCCCAACTCACCGTACGCCGCGAGCAAGGCGGCGGCCGACTTGATGTGCCGCGCGTATCGGCGGACGTTCGGCCTGGACGTTCGCATTACGCGCTGCACCAATAACTACGGTCCGTATCAGTTTCCCGAGAAACTGATTCCTCTGATGATCGCCAACGCGCTGGAAGACAAACCGCTGCCGGTCTACGGCGACGGCTTGCATGTTCGCGACTGGCTGCACGTGTCGGACCATTGCCGGGCGGTCGATCTGGTTCTGCGCCAGGGCGTAGCGGGCGAGATCTACAACATCGGCGGCGGCAACGAGTGGCCGAATCTGGCAATCGTCAAGCGGCTGCTGGCGGTGCTGGGTAAACCGGAATCGCTGATTCGCTTCGTGCCCGACCGCCCCGGTCACGACCGGCGCTACGCGATCGTGGCTGCGAAGATACGGCGCGAACTGGGTTGGCAGCCGCGCCAGGATTTCGCCGCCGGCCTTGCGCACACGGTCCAATGGTACTGCGAAAACCGCAGTTGGTGGGAGACGATCCGCAGCGGCGCTTATCGGGACGAGTACGCGCGTCTATACGGTCCGGGCGGACGCTACGCGGACGGGTAACAGCGATGCGCACCGTTCTGGATCTTGCCGACGGGCGCCGGATCATCCTGGCCCCCCCGCTCAGCGGCCGCGTGCAAGCGGGCGTTGTCTGCCTGGACGAGGTCGTCGTGCGGCAGGAACCGGCGGTCTGGGCAGAGACTGCCGCGCTCGCGCAAGCCTTGCGCGCCGCTCACGCCGGCCGCTTGCCCAGCGAGATCGCCGCCCTGCAGGAAGCGCGCGATCTCTACAAGTGCTTCGGCATGGAGCCGTCCCGCTATCGGCCCAGCAGCGAAGCGCTGCTGCGCCGCGTGCTCCAGGGTAAGGATCTCTACCGCTTGAACAACGCCGTCGATGCTTGCAATCTCGCGAGCCTCAGCTATCTGCTGCCGATCGGCCTGTACGATCTCGCGCGCGTGGCGGGCGATATCACCTTGCGCGTCGGCCAGGCCGGCGAGGAGTATCCCGGTATTCGCAAAGGAACGGTGCACTTGGCGGGACGCCTCGGTTTTTTCGATACGCGGGGCGGTTTCGGTTCGCCTACCAGCGACAGCCTGCGCACGAGTGTGACGTCGAAGCCCACGCATCTCGTCGCGGTCATCTTGGCGACCGCCGCCTACGACGCGGCGCTCATGCGCCGGCATTGCGAGCACTTCACCGCGCTATTTGTCCGGT
>JAQULN010000043.1:0-6260 GCA_028718575.1 Candidatus Krumholzibacteriia bacterium
GGCGAGCGAGCTTAAGATCTGCTGTCGCATGGAGATCCTGCTCCCAGAAAGGCGGGTTCTATGATGATCGGCGGGTGCTGGAGCAGGAGAAGTAGGACGGTCGCCGCGTTAGGCGTAAAGAAGTAACCTATACGACGACGCCACAAGAAGAATCGATACATAATAAAAGATTACGAATGATAATGCGAGGCATTATGTATTTTAGATGATTAACTAAATGATAACAAGTATCTTATCCTGATACTATTCGATAGACAGCGGGTTGCGCCGATCTGTGTGTCGACAGTATTCAGCGCGGAGGAAGATACGGGGTTACCCGTATGCGAAACCTCCGAGAAACCGCGTGATCTCCGAACCAGACCGCTCAGGGTTCGGGCGGAGCAACCTCGAAGACCACGACCGCGGACCAAGGCGACCAGGGACCGATCCGGCCCTGGACATCGACGGCTTGGACCCGGGCCCGATAGTGGGCCCAGAACTCGCCGTCCAGGAACACGAACTCTTGTTCGATCCGCTCGTCGCCGCCCTGATGAGCCACAACGAAGGTGGTGTCGAAATCCGCAACCGGGCGCGGATCCTGGACCTGCAATCGATAGGCGACCGGGACGCTGCCCGTTTGCGGCGGCCACCAGTTCATACGGACCCGCAACGGCGCCTGAGGCTGACCAGCGGCCAGGTAGGCCAGGACGCTGACGAACGCGAGGACCAGGATCTGGATGAGCCGTTTCATGGACGTGCCTCACAAGCTTAACAATGACAATGGCTTGTCGGCTTCACCCGAAAACCCTATGTAATAGATATGGATTTGTAGCCAGCAGTGTCAACCCGCCCGTGGCTGCCGGCGAGGGCAGCGCATGCCGGCGAATTACGGTAGGAGACACCGTGGCGACAGCGTTCGCTGGCGCGGTATCCCCGCAAGGAAAACGCCGCCGGTTGCGTTCTGCGAAACTGCAACCGGCGGCGCCGCTTGTGGCCGACAGGCCACGATCACCAACGCGCGCGAGCGCGCGTCCCGGCCGTTTACCTGGCCAGCGTCATCTTCACCGTCCGGCCCTCACCGCCGGCGGTTGTCAGGCGAGCCAAATAGATCCCGGACGGCATGGCGTGGCCTTGTGCGTCGAGGCCGTCCCAGTCGATCCGATGGTGGCCGCCGGCAAGCGCTCCCTGCCATAGAGTGGCCACCAGACGCCCGCGCAGGTCATGGATCGCGAGCGTCACCTCCTTCGCTTGCGGCAGATCGAAGAAGACCGTCGTGCGCGGGTTGAACGGATTCGGCGCCACCGCGTTGATCGCCAGCGCGGTCGGGACCTCCGCCGGGCGTTCGTCGCTCTCGTCGGGGTTCTCGATCGACACCGTCCAATCGACGACGTACTCGATATACCGCGATTGGCCGGTGTACTTGGTGGCGATCAGGTTGTTGCTGCGATCGATTTCGTAGACGCCGCCGCTCGTGGACGTCAGGATGTTGCCGTTGGGCAGTTCCCAGACGCCGCGGAAGCTGGAGAGCGCCGCCGGGCGGTACACGCCGACCAGCGAGCCGTCGGCCAAGAACTCGTGCACCCCTTGCGTACTGCTGAAGTTGGCAACGAGCACGTTCGTGGTGGGCAGCTCGAGGATCTGCTGCGGGAAGGTGGCGACCGGCGCGAAATTGCCGAGATAGTCCCCGGTGTCGAGATGGTAGCGGTGCACCATCGAGCTGCTGCTGCCGCCGACCAGCCAGTCCGTGTCCTCGCGCAGATACACTTCGAAGGGCGAGTTCAGGCCGCCGCTGCCAGCAGCGATGAAGTTGCCCACCCAGTTGCCGTCGAAGTCGAACTCGGCGATCGCATTCTGGTTGCCCCCGGCCGCGACCGTGACGAGCAAGTGGCCGTTCTGCTTCAGGGCGATGCCGCGAATGTTGTCGAGGATGGCAGTGTTCGCGCCGCCGGCCGGCGCGAAGATGCCCAGGTAATTCCCGTCGAGATCGTACTGATGCACGACATCACGGGTCTGGTCGGAGACCAGGATGTTGTCGGTCGGGCCCATGATGGCATTGACGACCGTGCCGGTCGCGTCGTTGTCCAGCAGAATAAAGTTGGGATCGATGAGATCGCCTGTTATCGGATCGAAGGTCATGATTCGTTTGTTGGTCGAGTCGGGAATGAAAAGCAGCCCGACCGTGCGGAGCCGGCTGATCGCTTGCTGCCGCGCCAGGGGATCGGGCGTGAGCGTCGTCGCCCTCGGCAGCGGTTCAGCGAGGTAGACCCGGTAGGTCTCGTCGAAGACCCACTCCGGACCCTGTTGCACGTAGCTGGCCCGATAGCCGGTCAGCTCGCTGATCAGCTCGAGTTCACCCGGATCGGCTTGAACCTGGGCGGAGACGACCGACGGCAGGGTCACCGCTGCCGTCAGAACGGCGAACAGTGCGGCTGCTGTCTTGAAAACGTTGCCAAAACTCATGATTTGACCCCCTTGGAAGGAGCGGATGCCGAGAGGCGTGTGATGGTGCGGCAAACACCATCCTCGACGATCGCCGTAAGGGTTGGCAATCTTGGCGGGATTGTACCCCGGTTGAGTCTTTTTTGTCAATTGGATAAGGCGCTGCGGCGCGCGCGCGCGTAGATTGAGCCGACAGGCTTGAACAGGAGGTTGATCCGATGACCCAGCAGCGCGACGACCTGCCACGGACATTCCAGAAGTTCACCGAGAGGTTTCCCGAGCTGCGCGACGCACACCAGGCCATTGCCCAGTTGGCGGACAAGGCCGGTTCGCTGAGCCGCCGCGAGTGCGAACTGATCAAAATGGGCATCTGCATGGGAGCGGGCCTGGAGTCCGCTTTCCGCAGCCATGTCCGCCGCGCCATGGAACACGGAGCCACGATCGGCGAAGTCGAGCAAGCGGTCGTCCTGGCGATGACCACCGTGGGCTTCCCACGCACCGCGGCTGCCTGGCAGTGGGCCCACAAGCAGATCGCGCACGATCGCGACGAGGAGAGCTGATCAAGGGATCACCCGGTTGTTCGTGATCGACCCGTTGCGGTGCTTCCGTTACCGCGAGTTGCGCAAGCGCTCTGCCATGCGGTAGATTCCGAGCATGCCGCCCGCCAACACTCGCCTGCCGCTGATTCCATATCCCCGCTCGGCGGTCCTGACCGGCGGCACCTGCGCTCTCAATAAAGCGACGCGTGTTCTCTTCGAATCCGGCCCGCACGACCTCGCCAGCTGGGCAGCGCCGATGCTAGACCTTCTGCGCCGAGGCACGGGGCTCGCGTTGCCGATAGCACCGGCGCTATCCGGCCCGACGCACACGTCGATCACCGTCGGCCACCTGGACGGCCAACCTGCCGAAGCCTACACGCTCGAGATCACCGAGGCGGGTGTCGTCTTGCGCGCGGGCGACCGCGAAGGCTTGATCTGGGGCTTGCAGACCTTGCGGCAGCTCCTGCCTGCGGAAGTGGAACGACCGCTGCCCCGCGTGGCCGCGGACCCCGGCCGACCCGACGGCAACTTGCGCCCGCGCCCCGCGGATTGGCTGCCGCCGCCGGGCAAGCCATCGCCGTGGCCGACGGCGACCCTTGGGGAAGACGCCGGCGGCCAGGGCCGAGGGCAGCGAAACGCGGCCAGCGCGGCCGCGGCTACAGCCGCGCAGCCAGCGCCGCACCCCGTGTGGTCCCTGCCCTGCCTGCAGATCGCCGACCAACCGCGATACGCGTGGCGCGGTCTGTTGCTCGACTCATGCCGCCATTTCCAACAGGTCGCGGCGATCGAACGACTGATCGACCTGATGTCGCTGCACAAGCTGAATAGGCTGCACTGGCACCTGACCGAAGACCAGGGCTGGCGGCTCGAGATCAAGACGCGGCCATTGCTCACCGAGGTCGGCGCCTGGCGGCTCGATAGCGATGGAGTCCGTTATGGCGGGTTCTACACGCAGGAAGAGGCGCGCCACGTCGTCGCCTACGCGGCCGCGCGAGGGATTACTGTGGTGCCGGAGATCGAGCTGCCGGGCCACTGCCGGGCCGCGCTCGCGGCGTATCCCGAGCTGAGCTGCCG
This sequence comes from Candidatus Krumholzibacteriia bacterium, assembly GCA_028718575.1. Taxonomy (GTDB): domain Bacteria; phylum Krumholzibacteriota; class Krumholzibacteriia; order LZORAL124-64-63; family LZORAL124-64-63; genus Glo-17. The sequence goes on from JAQULN010000043.1 coordinate 4,032, forward strand.
GGGCATTGCGCTGCCGGTCGAGACCGCGTGGGGCGTGTTCCCGGACATCTATTGCGCCGGCAACGACGCCGTGTTCTCGTTCTTGGAAGAGGTGCTGACCGAGGTTTTGGACCTTTTTCCTTCGCCGTTCATTCACTTGGGTGGAGACGAATGCCCGCCGGACCGTTGGTCAGAGTGTCCGCGGTGCCGCGAACGAATGGCGCGGGAAGGGCTCCGCGATGCCGACGAATTGCGCGGATGGTTCGTCCGACAGATAGCGACGTGGCTGGCTGAGCGCGGAAGGCGGGCAATTGGTTGGGATGAGGTGCTCGCTGGGGAATTGGCGGCCGGGACGATTGTGCAGAGCTGGCGTGGATTCGCGGGAGCGACCGAGGCACGACGGCGAGGGCATGATGCGATTGTGTCGCCAATCTCGCATGTCTATCTCGATCAGGATGTGGCGCAAGTGGGGCTGGAGACCGTGCTGGGGTTCGAGCCGGAAGACCCCCGCGGCGAATCGGCATCACTCGCTGGAAGCGCGGGGCGGACGCTCGGCGGCGAGATGTGTGTGTGGACGGAGTGGATACCGCAGGCGGTGCTTGACGAACGGGTATTCCCGCGGGCTTGCGGAGGGAGCGAGGCGCTGTGGAGCCCTCCCCCGTCGGGCGGCGCGCGCCGGCGAGACGTCGCGGAGTTCCGGGCGAGGCTCGTGAACCATTCGCAACGGCTGCGTGCGCTTGGCGTCGCCGGCTTGCAGGCGAGTCGCTTATAGCGCGTCCGGCACTGGGACATCCGCGTCGGCGTTGCCGCTCGTACCGCCACCGCCTCCGCCACCGCTCGAGCCGTCGTCCCCGCGCCCGCGCAGGAATTCCTGAAACTCCCGCAACAGGTCGCCGCCGGCGGTGCCGCCGCCCGCGCGGCCCGGATCGACGCCTGTCTCGATCACGGCCTGCAAGCGGGGATAGTACGCCTCGACCATCTGCATCAGACCGGCAAAGGCGCGTTCGAACTGGCGCCGGGTGAGCACCGCGTCAGCGAGCGGGAACTCGACCATGGCGCGGATCTCGCCGTCGGTCGGGTCGTATTCCCACTGCAGCATCTTGGTCTCCCAAGAAATCAGAAGGAGCGCCTGCATCAGCGCCAGCTTGTGCGGACCGTCGAGGTACTTGAAGAGCTGCGGGCAGAAGATCTTGATAAACTCACCGTTCTCCTCTAGCCGGACCATCAGCAGGTTCAGAACCAGGTGGATCTGTTGGCGAGTCTGGAGCGAGTTGTGCTCGAGCGACAGAGCGAACTCCGAGAGCTCGCAGAACTAGGCTACCAGGATGCCGCCGGCGATCCGACCTATCTGACCGCCAAGCGCGAGCTTGAGCGACTGTTCATGGCACTGTCGCGGGATCGCAAGGGCTTGCGCGTGGACGTTGCAGCCGGTGCGGTCTGGGGATTCCAGGACGAGATCGCCCGCACAGGCAAGCTCGATCGCTGGAGCGGGTGGCTGACCGCAGCGCATCACGTCGGGCCCTGCGATCTGATGCTGCTCGGTCGCTATCAGGAAGATCTGCTCGGCGGCAGTACGACCTGGGTTTGGGGCGAGCGTCTGTTCTGGCAAACTGACCGCATGGGCCTTTCTGTCGAATCACTCCTGGACGAAGACCGGCACCATCGCTACGCCGGCGTCTTCGAGTACCGAGCCGGCACAGATCTGTGGATCCATCTGACGCTCGGCAGCGATTTCGAGCGCGACCGAGAGGGAAGCCTTCTGGCCGGCTTGGGAGTCAAATGGAGCCACTCGCGAGAACGAATTCTCGCCCCGTAGATCAATTGCGGTCAGCTACCGCAGGCGGCAGGAGGGAGGCCGGCGACATGAACCATATCGATAGTAGAATTCATCTTAGATAAGACCAGCAACAATTTTCGAGGCACAACGGGATTATTGCGATATAATTAGGTGCTTTGGGTCCCACACTCACGTCGCCAGTCAAGGAGCCTCGCCGATGAAATCCGTTCTGCTCGTCAGCCTCGCCCTGCTGCTACCCCTGGCAGCCGCAGCCAACACCGCCTCGCTCGACACTCGGCACATCGACCATCGCTCAACGCCCAAACTGGAGGTGGCCCCGCAATGGGCTGCCCCTAGCGGCCTTACGCCCGAAGCCACTGCTCGCGAATTCCTTTTGAGCCGCGCCGGCCGGTTCGAGCTTCCGGCCGACCTCGCGAACCTCGAGCTGGTCGAGGTACGGGAGAGCTTGCTGG
>JAQULN010000043.1:6270-12243 GCA_028718575.1 Candidatus Krumholzibacteriia bacterium
GCCAGATGCTGAACGAGCTGCCGGTCTACGGCGGTGATGTGCTGGTCTCGGTGGCCAAGGCTGACGGCCGCGTGCTGAAGGCATACAACAACTCCTACCCGGTGGGCCCGGACGCAGCGTTTCTGCCGGTCACCGGTCTCGAACAGGACGCAGCTTACGATCTGGCATGGCAGTACGTGCGCGCCCACGGCGAGCTACGCAGCCTGCCCGCGGCCGAGCTGGTCTACACACCCGAGGGTCCGAGTTTCCGTTTGAACTGGCTGATCGTCCTCGACCTGACCGGCCCGGAAGGAGCCTGGCAGGTGCGGGTCGACGCCCTCTCCGGTGAAGTGGTCGAAATCAGCGACGCGTTCCATTCCCGCAAACCCATGCCTTCGATCCACGAACGCCTAGCGGTGCATGAAGGCCCCCTGGCCGACCGCAAGACTGAGTTCGCCGCGGTCGAGATCCGCGAGTTGCAGCGGAGCGAGGCGATCGAGCGCGCCAAATTCAACCGCGCGAGCGGCACCGCCACTGTCTTCGACCCCGACCCGCGCACCACGCTGCTCAACAACGCGCTGCAGGACAACAGCCAACCCAGCGCTTTCACCGCTGCTTATTTCACGCGCGACCTGCTCGACATCGAGTACTCCGGCGGCGCCTACCGCCTCAATGGTCCCTGGGTCAACATCCTCGACTGGGATCCGCCTTACACCGCGCCCAGCACCACCCCCGACGGTGTCTGGAACCGCGCGCGCGGCGTCAACAGCTTCAACGACGCCATGACCTATTTCCACATCGACCAGAATCAGCGGTACATCCAGTCGCTGGGCTTCACCGGTGCGACGGGCATTCAGGAGGGCTCCATCAGCGCCGACTCCGACGGCTTCGGCGGCCAGGACAACTCGGCGTATTATCCCGGCACGAACCGTTTGACCTTCGGCCACGGCTGCGTCGACGACAACGAGGACGCTGACGTCATCCTTCACGAGTACCAACACGCTGTCCAGCACGGCATCAATTCGACCTGGTACGGGGGCGACACGGGCGCGATCGGCGAGGGCCTCAGCGACTACTGGGGCGGCACGTACAGTTACAGCACCCCGAACGGCCCCACCTTCTATCCCGACTGGATCTTCCACTGGGACGGCCATGGCCAGGGCAATCTGTGCTGGCAGGGCCGGGTCATGAACGCCACGCATCTGCAATACGTGCACTCGACCACGTACAGCGCGCATCAGAGCATTCCCGGCGGCAACGCCGACGAACTCTGGTCGACGCCCATCTACCAGTCCCTGCGCACGCTCGTGGAAGCTCATGGCGAGAGCCGCGAGTCCTGCGACACGATCATCCTCGAGTCGCAGTTCGGCATGGGCAGCGGCATCAAGATGCGCGATTTGGCCAACAACGTTGTCGCCACCGCGCTGGAGCTATACCCGGAAGGCCCGCACGGGTTGGTCTATCTGCAGAAGTTCCTCGTGCACAACATCGTGCTGGCGCCGGAGCCGTCCCTCGGCATCGCCGCGTTCGAGATTGTCGACGAGCCGTCGGGCAACGGCGCCGCCGACCCCGGTGAGATCGTCAGCGTCCGCGCAACCCTGAACAACAGCGGTCTTTCCGACGCCACCGGCGTGAGCGCCGCCCTGTCGGCGAACACGCCCGGTGTCACGGTGGTCCAGGCCAACGCCGCGTTTCCCGACCTCGCCGCCGCCGGCGGCACCGGCGTCGCCCTGGCCGATTTCGTCTTCGCGGTGGGCTCGGACGTTGCATGCGGCACCCTGCTGCAGTTCAACCTGTCCATCAATTTCACGGGCTGGTCGGGCCCGTCGAGCGACGACCTCGCGGCCCAGACGTTCACCGGCGTCCCTGAGGGCGGATACGGTAGCGCGTCCCCGTACGCCGCCATTCCCGACAATGACGGCACGGCGCTGTATAGCTACATCACGATCAGCGGCACGGGCGCGCTGGTCTCCGCTGGCTTCAACATGGACATCGATCTGCGGCACACCTACGTCGGGGATCTCGTGATCTGGCTCACGTCGCCTACGGGTACCCGAACTTACCTGCACATGCTGGACGGCGGCTCTGCCGACGACATCATCGGCAACTATCCCAACACGCTCACGCCGGCCCAGTCGTTCAGCCGCTTCCTGGGTGAGCCGTTGGACGGCACCTGGGAGCTGATGGTCCGCGACCAGGGGCCCAACGGTACCGGCACGCTCAACAGCTGGGCGCTCTACGACATCACGGGGTTCGACTGCGATTCAGGCTCCGTCAGCGCGCCGGACGGCGATCTGCCCGCAGCGTTCGCCCTGGCCCCGTGCTCGCCCAATCCGTTCAACCCCATGACGACCATCAACTTCGCGGTGCCGTTGCATGCGGGCCTGGTGCGGTTGGAGATCTTCGACGTGCGCGGCCAGAGAGTGCGCACATTGGCCGAGGAATCCTTGCCGGCCGGCCAGCATTCCCGCGTATGGAACGGCCGCACCGATGACGGCCGTCAGGTGGCCAGCGGTGTGTATTTCTACCGCCTGTCGGGCCGCGATTTCACGCAAACGCGGAAGATGGTGGCAGTGCAGTAGACGTCTCGACTGCTACAAGCCTTCGCCACCGTAAGCGGCCGCCGGATCAGCCCTCGCGCGATCCGGCGGTCGCGTTTTAGCGGGGAAATGCCGCGTCAATCGCGGGGAGCTCGAACCGCTGGTCCCGCGGCTCCCGTGCGTTAGGGGAGACAGATGCCAAGCGCCGGCCGATCGCAAGGAGCGTGGAAGATGAAAAACCTCAAACTGATTGCCCTGGTGCTGATCGCCGCCGCGTTCTTGTTTGCTGGCTACGGTTGCGCACCAGCAGCGTATCGCAGCAGAGAGTTGTTCGTGACGGTTCCCGCGTCCGAGCCGTACCCGCCGCCGCTGCCGTGGTACTCCTCGCCTTACCCGTACGATGCGGTGTCGCCGGTCGTCCCCTCATCGACCCAGGACGCGCGGCACACACCGCTTGCGATCAAGCACGACGCCGCGACGGATACGCGCGCGACACCTGTGACGAAACCCGGGTCCCGCACCGACAACGCGAGCACCGCCGACAACCGCAGCGGCTCGCGCGACAGCGCGACGAGCCGGCTTCGCTCGCGGTAGCGCGCCGGCGGGTCACGGACCGACGACCAGCGGCCCCAGCTTCACGTGCAGGACCCCCTTGACCAGCTGCGCCTCGTCGATCTTGCCGCCGGCCGCTCGCAGCGTGACCGTGCCGCGGAATCGACCCGGCGCCAGGTAGACCTTTTTGGCCGCCGAAAGATAAAGCGACTCGCCGGGGCCGAAGGTGAGCGTCTCGGCGGCCGCGAGCTTGCTGCCGTCGGCGCGGCGTACCGAGAGGTCCTGCGGCGAAAGCTGGACCTGGTCGAGGTCGCGCTCCTCGTTGAACTGGTCCGGCGGCAGGTCGCGCCCCACGGACAGGATCATGGGCGCCTGCTCGTACCCCGCCGGCCAGGCCGGGTTGAGCAGTTCGGCCGGCGCCGGTCCGCGGTTGGTCAGTTCGAGCTCGAACGCGATCACCTGGCCGGCCTGCACCTCGGCCGGCGTCCAGCGTCCCACGCCGCCGATCACGCGGTGCGGATGCGCGCGGATCTCCTCGATCACAAGCTCCAGCTCGGCCATGACCGGCCGTAGCGCCGCGGGCAGGTCGTGCAGCGGAAAGCCGCGCATGGTCGGAGCCTGGCCCGCCACACCCTCGCCGACTGACATGAAGCCCGTGTCGGGAAGCTGCGGCTCCGGCGGCGGCAGCTGGTCGTAGCCGGATGCCCGCAGGATATCGCGTACAGCCTGACAGCGGTCCGGTTCTAGCCGCGTGCGATAGTGGCCGATCTCCACCATCTCGCCGAGCAAGCCCGTCGTCGTGACGGCGCTTTCGCCGCCGGGGTAGACCAGGACGAGCACCTGCCCTTCGGGCAGGTCCAGGGTGTAGCTCACGTACCAGTCCATGGCGTCGCTTCTTTCCGTTGGCGCGGGTGCGGGTGCGGCTGTCGCCCGTTGCGCCTCGTCGGTGGCCGCCGCCCGGGGTGCGTTTTCGCCGGTTCCCGAACACGCGCCGAGCAAGGCAACGACCGCGCAGACCTGCAACCTCTTCATCAAATCCTCAGCAGTTCGACCTCGCCGACCACGCTGCCGGCGCGGCCGTCGAACCAGGTCTTGTAGTCTGCGAAATGCCGGTCGTAGACGATGCGACCGGCGCCCATGATGCTGTTCGGCTCGTTCGTGTAGACGCGGCCCGGATCGCAGGCGCCGGCTTCGTACTCGTCGTACATGCCGATCAGGTGGCCGAACTCGTGCGCTCGCACGGTTTCGGGCACGCCCGCGCGTTCTTCCCACCAGGTGTGCGAGTACCACCAGTTCGGCCCGCCCCAGTCGGTGGGACTGTTCGCGCCGCGATGCAGCTCGACCCTGCGGCCATGGCCCCGGCCCCAGTCGACGTGGATGCGGATCGCCCAGACACAGCAGCCGTTGGACACGCCGCAGTCGCACATGCGGCCCCGATCGCATCCCGTCCGATGCAGCTTGTACTTCCGGTCCCAGATCTGCTCGATCTCGCGTTTCCACTCGCGCTTGCGCTTGTTCGGCGCGCGCGCGCCGTTCTTGCGGTCGAAGTTGATCTTGCGGGTGATGACCAGCTCGCCGTTGTCGATCTTGATCTCGTAGCCGTATTCCCATTCGTAGTTGGCGCCGTCCGCAGCCCAGACCGTGCCGGTGGGGGTCGTAGTCTGCACGTAGCGCGGGGTAGATCGGTTGTCGATGACCACTTCGGAGGCCGGTTCGGCCGTCACGACCCTGAGGTCTTGCGTGGAATCACAGGGGCGGCCCATGCCGATCGCCCGCAAACCGAGGGCGGCCTCGCGCCGGTACGATCCGCGCCTGATTCGCCAGCGGCGGCGCGCGACATTGCCCTCGATCCGCGGATACTGGGAACTCGGCACGGCGCGCGTGCGGCCTTCGCTGACCGTGCCGAGCGGCACTCCCCAGCCGTCCTCGAAGTGCTCAGTCTCGGCGCAGGCTTCGACGATGTCGCCGCAGCAGCACTCCGCCGGTTCCCACCAGAGGCGCGTGACTCGCGGGGTTTCGGGATCGGGCTCAGACGTGGGCGGCACCGCGCTGGGCGACTGCACCTCGGGCGTGGGCGGCGTGTTCGTGGGCGAACTCCCGTTGTGCAGCATGATGTCGGAGAGACGCATGACGTTGTCGCCCTCGACCTTGACATCCATCGAGTACATCTTGGGATACGCCTTGCCCATATTATTGTTGGAGACCACTCCCTTGGCCGTGCCGGCTTCGTCGCCCGAACTCTGCTTGAAGTTCGATTTCTTCAGCATGATGGAGTTGCCCTCCATCTTGACCTTCTTGCTGCCCTGGTCGGTGTCGGCGGAGGTCGCTATGTTCGGATACGGGATCGGCACCGGACCGCCGGGCGTGGGCGTCTTGCAGACGTCAGGGAAGATGATCGAGGTGCCGCCGCTCGTCTTGTGCACCACGGTGAGCATGTTGACGCTGACCGTTCCCATGATCGTCTTACCTTCCTTGCCCGGTGTCGGGAAACACCGTCAGCGCCGCGCGCTCGCCGGCGAGCGCCGCGCCGGCGAGCAAGCATCCCCCGCCGCCGGCATAGCCGCGCGCGAACGCCCGCTGCGCGATGCCGAGCGCGACCATGCCGAAGGCGGCGCCGACATCGCCCAGGCAGTCGGCGGGATGCCAGGTTTGCCAGCCGCGCGGCAGCGTGTGCAGGCAGCGCCCCTCAACGAGCGCCCACTCGATGAAACGCCAGCGCTCGCCGTTGAGGTCGACGATCACGCGGTGGATCTCGGCGCCGCCCGCTACCGGAGCCAGGGCCGCCTTGACGGCGCGGCTGAGCCCCTCGGCGCGGATCGGATGCTCCGGACCGAGCGGCACGGCCTCGCGGTCGACTGCCACCGAGGCGATGCGCGCCAGCGGGCGGGCGCCGCGCGCCTCC
>JAQULN010000044.1 GCA_028718575.1 Candidatus Krumholzibacteriia bacterium
GACCGGCGGGCGCTTGGCGGCCCAGGATTCCCTCATCACGTCGCTGCGAATCGAGCTGAGTGCCTTGCGCCAGCGGCTTTGGGAGACCGAGCTGAGGGCCGGCGTGGCCGAAGCCGACCGCAGCGCCGCGGAGACGACGTTGGCGCAACGGCAAGCCCGCGAAGCGGCGATCCGCGAGATCGTGGCCGACCTGGGCGACAAGGCCAACGTGATGCTCCAACCCGACGGGACGGTCGTCATGCAGGTGCATGGACTGACATTCGGCGTCGGTAGCGCCGCCCTGGCTCCGGGACAGGCCGATCTCATGACGAAGTTGGCCAATGCCGCCGGGCGATTCCCCGGCGCGGCGATCCGCGTCGAGGGGCACACCGACGACACCGGCAGCCGCCCGGCCAACCTGGCCCTTTCGCAGCGGCGGGCCGCCACCGTGGCCGGCGGTCTCGAGCGCCGGCTCAAGTTGCCGGAGGGGTCGATCGCCACCGCCGGGCACGGGCCGGACCGCCCCGTGGCGCCGAACAGCACCGAGGAGGGACGCGCGCGCAACCGCCGTATCGACATCGTGGTTCCGCCGGTGGAGTGATCCGGGTCAACGCGCGTCTGCTTGGGGCAGCCGATACAAACCGTACGCGCGGCTTTCCTCGCGCAGCGGCGAATGCAGTGCCCGGGCGAGCGCCGGCGTGAGGCCTTCGACGGCGGCGGCATGTTCGACACGGGTGATCAACCAGCCGCCGCCGCCCCGGGCGACGAGGTCTGGCAGTTTGTCGGGCCCGGCGATATTGAAGGGTCGAACACCGAGATAGAAGGCGGCGATCTCCAGCTCGATATCACAAGCGAAGATACGGGGCCGCGGCGCCGCCGCTGCCGGGTGCATCGCAGACTCTTCCGCGGCGATGAACGACCGCGCCGCAAGCAGAAACGGCTTGCCGCTAAGAAATGCGTGCCACGGTGGTACGACCGCGGCATGGTAGAGCACCAGCACGATCGCGGCGGCGAGGATCGCGTCCGGTAGCTCCGGGCGGCGCCGCAGGCGATTCCAGCCGCGGCGGCCGCTGCCCAACGATGTGAGGGCCGCCACGCCCCAGGGCCAGGCCAGCCGACCCAGCCCAACCGCCATACCGGCCGCCAAGACCAGACCCGCCACGACGCTGCCGGTCAAGCCCCAGACCAGGCGCCCCAGCGCCGCCGGGAATAACGGCCGCAGCTCGCGATCGCGATAACCGCGCCAGAAGCCGGCGCCCAGCAGTGCGAACGCGGGATACAGAGGCAGCAGGTAGTAACTGCGCTTGGTCGCCGAGGCGACGGTGAAAAAAACCAGACCGCCGAGGCTCCACCATAACAGTAGCGGCGCCAGCCGGTCGGTGCGGCGCCGGCGCCAGGCCCAGACCACGCCCGCCGGCCAGAGGAACAACCACGGCGCGGTATTGGCCAGGTCCGGACCGTAGAACCACCAGGGTTTCTGGGTCCAGTCGTGGTACGCGCTGCTGCCGGTGAAGCGGCCGAGCAGTTCGGTCAGCCAGATGTCCTTGATTTGCGGCGCCGCGATCAACATCGCCACGTGCCAGGGAACCACCAGCAACAACACCGCGCCCAGCATGGCGAGCCACTGCCGGCCGCTGGGGCGGAGCGGCGCCGGCCCGAACCTTTGGGGCACCAAGATCAAGAGCAAGAGCGGCAGCAGGACGGGGCCCTTGGTCATCGTCGTCCAGGCGAAACCGACCGCCAGCAGCAGCCACCAGCGGGTGCGCTGCGTGGCGGGCGCGGTCATGAGTTCGGCGACGGCGATCAAGCAGAGGCCGAAGCCTGCGAGCATCACGGTGTCGATGAGCGGTTGCCGCGCCATCGCCAGGAAGAGGGGCATGGTGACCAGCAGCAGCCCCGCCAGCAAGCCCGTCGGCGTATCCTGCAGACGCCGGCCCAAGTGGAACGTGCCGAGCAACAGGACGAGCATCCCCAATACCGAGGCCAGGCGGGCCGGCAGTTCGTCGGCGCGCCCGGTCAGGCGGTACAACGAAGCCGCGGTCCAGTACATTAGCGGCGGCTTCGTGAGCACGGGTTCGCCGGTGGAATCAACGGCGATCCAACCGCCGCTCTGGGCGAGGTTGCGGGCGATCAGCGCCCGATTGACGTCGTCGTACAGACCGCGCAGCGGGGTGCCGTCCAGCCCGGTCAGCATCAGAACGAGGGCCGCGCCGAGCAGGAGCAATAGCGATCGCCGGCTCGCGCCGGCGGTGGCGGAAGTGCGGTCGACTGGCGCCTGACGGCTGCCGGCTGCTGCCGCGCGGCTGCCGGCGGTCGAACGATTCAGCATGGAATTCCCGCCTGGACCACGATACTTTCGAATTCGCCGCAGCGAACATCATCAGACGGAGGCGGTGGCTTGTCCAGCCCGATCGAACTCAGCGTTGTGGTGCCGGTCTACGAAGAGGAAGCCAGCATCGGCGGCCTCTTGCAGGAGATCGTCGCCGTGGTGGGCGACGACCCCGCCCGCGTGGAGATCATCGTAGTCGACGACGGCAGCCGGGACGGCACGCCGCAGGTGCTGGCCGCCTGGCAAGCGCGCTGCCCCGCCCTGCGCGTCCTGACCTTCGCGACGAACTGCGGCCAGTCGGCTGCCATGGCGTGCGGCTTCGCGCAGGCGCGCGCGCCGCACGTCGTCTCGCTCGACGGCGACGGCCAGTCCGATCCGGCGGACATCCCCCGCTTGGTCGCGCTGCTGGCAACGCACGACCTCGTTTGCGGGATACGCCGGCGCCGGCGCGACAGCGTCGCCAAGCGGCTCGGCTCGCGGCTGGCGAATCGCGTTCGGCGGGCGTTCACGGGCGACCGGGTCCTGGACATCGGCTGCTCGTTGAAGGCTTATCATCGCGAGCCGCTCCAGCGCGTGCGCCATTTCGACGGCAGCCATCGCTTCCTGCCCGTGCTGCTCGCGCTGGAGGGCTGCACGAAGTTGGCGCAGGTCGAGGTCAATCATCGGCCCCGCCAGGGCGGTCGCAGCAAGTACAGCAATCTCGGCCGGCTCGCCCGCACCTGGCAGGACCTGCTCGCGGTCCGTTGGTATCAGCGCCGCCATCTGAACTACCGCCTCAAGGACGGATCATGAGCCTCGACGCCTTCGCCGCCATGCCCATGGCAGAGAAGATCTGGCTCGCCGTGGGCATCCTCGGCCAGCTCTGCTTTGCCGCGCGATTCATCGTGCAGTGGCTCGCCTCGGAAGCCAGGCACCGCAGCACCGTGCCGATCGCCTTCTGGTACCTTAGCCTGATCGGCGGACTGGTGCTCTTGAGCTACGCGATCTGGCGGCGCGATCCGGTGTTCATCCTCGGCCAGGCGATGGGCGGGATCGTCTACGTGCGCAACCTGATGCTGATCCAACAGCGACGCCGGCAGCTCGACCGCCGGCGTCGCCGGGAAAAACCTCCGCAGACGTGATCACCATGCTGCGGCGCTCAACGCGCCGCGTTCATCACCGCACGAGCGTGACGCTGCGCGTGGTCACGGTCTCGCCGGTCTGCAGGCGCACATGGTAGACGCCGCTGGCGGCGGCGCGGCCGGCTGCGTCGTCGCCGTGCCAGACCACGGCGCCGGGGCCGGCGGGCGCCTCGGCATGCACGAGGTTGCGGACGAAACGGCCCCGGGCGTCGTAGACGTCCAGACGGATCGTTTGCGCCTGCGGCAGCACGTACGACACCTCCAGCCGCGGGTTGAACGGATTGGGCGCGGCGGCTAGCTCGGGCTGCATGGGCAGCACAGGCGTGACCCGGATCTCGTCCAGGAGCGTCTTGTCGCCGTTGGCCTCGGTGTACTCCAGACGATAAGTGCGGGGGAACGAGACCCGGTCCTGGTCCCGCAGCGACAGGCGGCTGCTGTCGCCTTGCCGCCCAGCCCGCAGTTCCAACGCCGCGAACACTCGCGTCTCGGCGGGGTCCGCGGTGGTGCGCGTGACGGAGAGTCGGTCGAGATCCGGCACGCTGAACCAAAGGTCGAGCGTCACCAGGCCGCGGTCGTAGGCCGCCGCCAGCGTGCCAGCAAGGACGGGCACGACGCTCGGGTTGCGGTAGATGTAGACGCCCGTCTCGCCGGCGGCCAGGACCACGAACGGACCGTTCTCAGCCACGCCCACGCCGCGGTCGGACGACGGATAGCTGCCGAAGAGCAGCGGATTGGCCGGATCGCTGACGTCGATCTGGCGCAGTCCGTAGAAGTCGTCGGCCACGTAGACGAACGGCGTGAACGAACGGGAGCGCACCACGTCGCGGGCCTGACTGGCGGTGGCCAGCGTGGCCAGCGTGACCAGATTGGCGGGATCGCTGATATCGACGATCCGCAAGCCGGCTTGTCCGTCGGCCACCCAGGCGATTTGGCCGGTGACGTCGATGGCGTTCAGGAAACCCCAGGGTTGCTGGCTGAGAATCGCCATGGCGGCCGGATCGGCGACGTCGACCGCGAGCATGCCGCCGCCGAAGCTGGCGACATAGGCGATCTGGTTCTGCACGGCGACGCCGAAGATGTTCGAACCCAGCGCCAGGTCGCCCAGCAGCGCCGGGGCGAGCGGGTTGCCGACGTCGACCGTGCGCAGGCCGCCGAAACCATTGGCCAACACGGCCAGCGTCCCGCTCACCGCCACGTCCATGGTGGCATTGGCCGTATCGAACACCGACAGCGGCGCCGGCGCTGCTGGATCGGCCACATCGGTCATGACCAGGCCAGCGCCGGTATTGTTGCTGTTGACCGCGTAGAGGATATCGGCCTCGACGGCAAGATTCTGGCAATTCGGATGGGTGTCGACCTTGGCCAGGAAAACCGGCGCCGCCGGATTGGAAAGGTCCCACAACCTGACGCCGCCGGCGAGGTCGGCCACGTAGAGGGTCGTACCGTCGAATTCGAGCTTCATCGAGAAGCCGGCGTTGGGGATCTGCGCCGCCGGCTCGAAGCTCTCGCTCAGGACGTGCAGGCCGCTGAAGCGCGCGGCGGCGACGACCCGTCCGGGGCTGCCGTTGCAACTGAAACCGTTGGCGATGGCGGCGGAGGCCGCCACCGTCAGCGCCGCCGGATTGGATACGTCGAGCTTGAAGACGCCGCCGAGGCCGGCCAGGTAGACATGATTCGACGCCGGCGCGAAGGCCAGTTCGTAACAGGAGCCTCCGGCCGCTTCGAACGCGCCCAACAAGACGGGCGCGCCGGGCGTGCTGGCGTCGATGATCCGCAGCCCGGCGGCGTCGGCCAGGTAGGCCAGGCCGTTGCGGAGTTGGACGAACGTGCAGAATCCGTTGGACGCGTGGGAGGCCAGGCTCGTCGGGCTCGCGGGATTGCTGACGTCGTAGAAGCCGACCCCGCTCGCGCCCTGCGCGACGGCCAGAATGCCGTCCTCGTAGGACGTACCGTTGGCCGAGCCGGGAGTCGCGAGCGAGCCGATGACCGCCGGATTCGCCGGATCGGTCAAATCGATGACGATGAAGCCGGCGGTGCCGCGCCCGCAGTAGGCGTAGTTGCCGGCCACATCCACCGACAGCAGATCGTAGCCCGGCAGGTGGCCGACCAAGGCTGGCGCGGCCGGATCGGTGTAATCGAGACGCATCAGGCCGTAGCTAAGCCGCAAGGCGAGATACAACTGATCGCCGACGACCTTCATGTCCGACGGCTGCGCCGGCAGCAAGTAGCGGCTCAGGGCGACCGGCGCGGCGGGATCGGAGAGGTCGTGCGCCTCGAGCCAGGCGCCGTTCTGCCAGACCGCGATGTCGCCCGGCAGCATGCGCACATTCTTCGAGGATCCCTCCGCCAGGTGGTGGACCAATTCGAGGCCGGCGTCGAAGACGGCCGCAGCCGGCGGCGAAGCAGGATTCGGCACGTCAGGCGAAGGATACGGGATAGGTTCGCCGGTCAGAGCGTCGACCCGCGCTGCGGCGGGGACGGCCAGCAGAAAGACCAGCGCCAGCGACAACCAATAACGTGGTGACATGGGGTACCTCCAGGTTGGACGCGACGAGGGTAGAAGGTTAGCGAGCGTACACGCAAGTGAAGGCCGGCGTCAAGCCGACCGGGTGGCCGCGGCGGCGCTCAGGCGTCTTTCAGAAACGGCGCGATCGCCTTGAAGTCCGCCGTCTGCGCCTCGCGCAGCATCTCGAAGAGGATCATCTCGACGTTCATCACCTGCACGCCGATGCGGCGCATGTGCTGCAACCCGATATCGCGGTCGGCGGCGTAGCGGCTGCTCACCGCGTCGGCGGCCACGGCCACCTGCTTGCCGCGGTCCATCAGATCGCGCGCGGTCTGGTAGACGCAAACGTGAGTCTCGATGCCGCAGAGGACAATCTGGTCGCGGTTCAGTGCGTTCAACGCGGCGCGGAAACTGGAATCGCCGTCGCAGGAGAACGTGATCTTCTCGAGTGGCGCGATCCCGTCGAGCAGGCCGCGCAGCTCCGGGACCGTCACGCCCAGTCCGCGCGAGTAGTGCTCGGTCAGCAGGATCGGCATGTCCAGCGTGCGAAACGCGCGGATCAGGCGGCTGCTGCCTTTCAGGAGCATGGGCAGGGCGTGGACGAGATCGCGAAAACGCTCCTGGATATCGATGACGACCAGGGCGAGGCGGTGCTTCTCGAGGCGGTCGGGTACGGCGTGGAAGGGGATCATGGCGACTCCTGGTTCTATTCGCGCCGCGGCGGCGTGTAATGACCGCACGGGTCGACGGTCTCCGCGTAGGCGCTGGTCCAACTGCGGGTGAAGAACTGATCCGCCGCTTCCGCGCAACCGTCGCCGCGCAGAAACAGGCTGATGTTGCGCGACCGGTGGAAGTCGCCGTGCGAACCGTTGCCTGTGCCGAGCCAGAGCGCGCGGTCGTCGCAGGTCAGATACTTGGCGTGCACGGTCCGCGCGTAGGGGACGAATCCGCCGCTCCACTCCGGCAGATTCACGAAGCGGATCTCGATGCCCGGCAACACCGCGAGGCTCTGGATGTGCGGCAGCATGGAGGCGCGTTTGGCCCAGTTGCTCAAGAGGATCTGGACGTCGCAGCCGCGCAGGGCGGCGCGGCGCAAGGCGGCGTCCAGATCGGGCCACCAGCCGCCGTCGCGGTCGCCAGGATTATAGCTCAATAGCTGCAGGCGCACGCGGATCTCGGCGCGGTCGATCTGGTCGACCAAGAGCGGCAAGTCCCAGGAGATGCTCTCCGGCAACGCCTGCGGCGGACTGGCGGCCAGGACCGCCTCGCAGACGCGGCCGTCCGGCAGCGTGAGCCTGCGCGCGGGCTCCCACCGGGGCGTCGCCGGCACCTGGCTACGCCGCGGCGGCGGCGGCTCGCCGCCGGCCAAGGCCCAGTCGAGATCGACGATTCGTCCAAGGTCGGCCGCGAGTTCGTCGTGCGCCACAACCGCGCCGAATTCATGGATGTGCTCGAGCGCGCGCCAGTCCCAGTTCTGGCTGCCCAGGAAGAACCGCTCGCGATCGATCAGCATGCCCTTGGCGTGCAGGATCCCGCCCCAGAGTCTCTCGGCGTCGAGCAGGCGCGCCGTGATGCCGGCGACCTCGCCGAGACGGTCGTGGGTCTGCGGGTAGGTCGCGTGGAACTTCCGGTCGCTCAGCAGCCTGACGGCGACTCCGGCGCGCGCGCGTTCCTGGACCTCGGCCAGCACCGGCTGCAGGCGGCAGACGCCGTCCGGGTTGGGCGAGAAGTAGAAGCTGAAGACGTCCAATGTCTGCGCGGCGCCTTCGATGAGGTCGAGCCAGACGCCGGCCGCGTCCGGCAGCTCGGGCAGATCGAGGTCGGTCTCGATCGGCACCGATTCGACGAACACGATGCTGCCGGGGGGAGACTGGCCCGCGCAGGCGGGGGGAACGAGCACGGCCGGAGCGGTCCAACCGGCGCACGCCGCCCAGACGGCGATCGTCGCCGCCGCGGCGGCCGGCGGGTCGCAATATCTGCGCATGTGGTACCTCCAGGTTGCCTGAGAAGGTAGCATGATCGCGCGCCGGTCCCAACCGCGAACGGCGTCGGGTTATTGAGTGGATAATGTCGATTTCGTATCATTATCCATCGCCGTAGATGATCGCCGCGCGATTCGCCGGCGGCGCGTTCGTCAACCCCTGAAGCGCGTCTCTGCCCGGCGAATTCTTGAATGCCGAGGAGGTCTTGCGTTCATGGCATGAGGATCGGCCCGGAAGGGCAAGGTCCGTCATTAATCCGAATCCTGGAATGGGGGCGCGTTATGAGACTCAATTTGTACTCGGCGCCAGGGACCTTCGTCCTGGTTCTCCTGTTCGCCGTCGGCGCATTGGCCGCCGACGATCGCCAACTCGCCCGCGACGGTTCCGGCATGTGGCACGGCGCGCCAGCCTTGCGCGCCGCCAAGGTGGACACCGTCTACCTGCTGGGCGGACCCGGCCGCTGGGACGGCAAGTTCCAGGACGCCGCGGGCCAACCGGCCTGGCACGGCTGGACGTCCGCGGATCTCTCCGTCAGCGGCGCCGGAGATGATCACTGGTCCGTCACCGACGAGGTCGACCTTGTCATCGACGGCGCCTATTCTCTGTGGTGCGGCGTCGATTATCCCGATCTCGGGTCCGGGCCGCAGCCGGGCTTCGGTTACGGCAACAACTGGGATCAGCGCCTGCTGTTCGCGTACACGGTGCCCGACAACGCCGTGACGAGCGCCGTGGTCTGGACCATGAATTTGCGCTACGACACCGAGCCCGGTTACGACATCGTGTACCTCGAATGGCAGCGCGCGGGCCAGTGGATCACGCTGGCCAGCTATTCCGGCAACGGCTACAGCGACGTCACGCGGAGCTTCCAGGTGCAGCCGGGACAGTACGGCGGGCCGGACGGCGATCAGGTTCAGCTGCGCGTGCGTTTCGCCTCTGACGGCGCCTGGTCCGACGAGGACGGTCTGTTTCCGACCGAACGCGGCGCTTGCCAGATCGACGACATCACCGTCACCGTGGGCGGCGTGCTGGTCAACGCGGAGGACTTCGAGTCCGGCGCCGTGGGCGACTGGCAGCCGTTGCCGACTCAGGGCGCGGGGGACTTCGCCGCGCTGTGGTCCAACCTGTTCGACCTCGATCCCTGCCACGAGAACCGTTCGCCGCAGGTCGCCTTCGTCGACGACGGCCTCGTGGTACCCGGCACCGGCGGCACCATGTGCATCACCTGGTGCTACGGCCCGGGCGGCTACATTGTCAACAACACCGGCGGCCTCTTGGGCCTTCCGCACGGCATCAAGAACATCGTCAAGAGCCCCGTGCTGGAGTGGCCCGGCTCGGGCTACGAGGGCGCTCACCTGGCTTATGATGCGTATCGCCACACGCTTCTGGGAGATCCTTGGCCGGGGATCTTCGACTTCTGGTATGTGCGCTCGGTCAACACCGGCCGCGCCGAAGACATCGAATTCGCGCCCTGGCGCAGCAACAACTTCGACTACTACGGCGGCCCCCTCTACTCGCGAGGTCAGCGTGAGTTGAGCACCTTGCTGGTTCCGGGCGTGACCCATCTGCAGGTCGCGCTGGGGCTGCAGCACACGGTCTGGCCTTTCACCCCGCCTGTCACCGACGGCACTCCCGCCCCCTACTTCGACAACGTGGCCGTGGTGGCCTACCCGTATGCAGGACCGGCGATCTCCGCGCGCGAGATCGACCTCGCGCAGGACAACTTCCCGGCCTCCGGCACCCTCGACGACGTCAACCTGGCCAACAACGCGGTCCGCTTCGACATGGCGGCCAACATCGCGCCGGCGGCGCACTTGATCAACCGTCCTGGCGATAGCCTCATCGTCGACGTGGTGGCCTTGGGGACCGGCGGTGTCCTGGCCGATCGACCGCAGATGCACGTCAAGATGAAGGCGAATCCGCTCTTTGACGGCGTGCGCGTGCTGCCCGCGGGCTTTACGCACACGCCGGGAGAATATCCGGACGTCTGGGGCCTCATCGAGGGCTGGGTCTACGGCGACTCGACGTTCACCGTCGGCGGTGCCGTCATCCCCAACCGCTGGCACTTCGACCTGCCTGACGACGATTTCTTCTTCCCCGGCGACGTGATCCACTACTGCTTCAAGGCAACGGACAATTTCGGCCGTATCTCGACGCTGCCCGCCGATCTGCAGGGTTTCGGAGAATTCGACAACCTGCTCAGGTATCCCAAGCCGTTCGTTACCAGGGCCTTGCCGACAATGTTCAGCGCCGTGCCGGGCGATCAACCGCGCATGCTGTTTTGGGAAGACGCCGGCGGCCAGCGATTGGACAAGTGGCATTTCGCCCTCAGCAACGGCGGCTATCGTCTCGGCGATCAATTCGATTTGTACTACACCAGCGGGGCGTCCAGCGGCGTGGGCAACGGCCTGGGCGGCCGCGCCACGCCGCCGCAAATCGCCCATTACGATGTGCTGATCTATAACAGCGGCACACTCACGCACGCTACGCTGTCGGACGGTAGCCCCGGCGGTGATCCTGGCGACGACCTCGGACTGCTGGACGCCTGGTTCAGTTCAGGCGACAAGCGCGCGTACATGTTGGGCGACAACCTGGTGTCCAGCCTGGTGAACGGCGGCGCCGCGGGACAGGCTTTTGTCGACGCCTATTTCAGCGTGTCGCTGGCCTCCGGCAACATTAGTCCCTTAATCAGCAATCAGGTGTCGCCGCTAGTGCGTGCGATCCCGGGCAACGGGATCATCACAAGGATGGAGACGTGGCGCCTGGTCGCGGGCTGCCCGATGATGGGTACGATCGACGCCGTGGTGGTCGACGGCGCGCAGCGCCTGGCGGAGTTCGGCAATCCGCTCGGCCAGTGGGGCGCCTATCCGTATGCGGCGGCCTCCTATTACACCAACGCTGGAGTGGCCGCGAGGGTCGTGTTGATGCCGCACACCTTCGACTATATCCAACCAGCGCCCGGCTATACTCCGCCCGCGTGGGCGACCGGCAAATCTGTGTACGGGGTCGTTTTGGAAGAGATCTTGTATGTGCTGGGGATGATCGCCGGCCCTCCCGCCGATGTCGCGCCGGACGCGGCGCTGGCCGTGAGCAACTTCCCCAACCCGTTCAATCCGGCGACCACGATCCGGCTGAACTTGCCGCGCGACGGCGATGTCTCGGTGAAGGTGTTCAACGTGCGCGGCGAGCTGGTCAAGACGCTGGTCCGCGGCGTATTGCCCGCCGGCACGCATGATATCCTCTGGGACGGCACCGCCGACGGCGGCCGCCAGGCGGCCTCTGGCGTCTATTTCTGGGAGACCAGATTCGGCGGCGACGTCAAGGTGGGCAAGATGCTGCTGGCCAAGTAGCGAACCGGCGACTGTCCCGCGACGAGCGCTGGTGACACGGCGGCGGTCCCGCAAGGACCGCCGCTCTTCATGACGGCGTCGCGGTCCGCGCTTGACCGCGCCGCCGCCGGGCCGGTATAACTCGTGACTGATTGCCGGCGCCGAATCGGCGGCCAATGGGCGACGGCCGATGGATGCGGTCCACCATACTTTTCCAACGAGGCGGCCTACGATGAGTCAACATGTGGTCGTGGGAATTCACGTGACCGATCGTCTTGCCAAGGCCGGCGACGTGCAGAAGGTCTTGACCGATTTCGGTTGCAACATCAAGACCCGCATCGGCTTACACGAAGCCAACGCACAGGGTTGCTCGCCAGCCGGGATCATCCTGCTGGAGATCTACGGAGGCGAGAAGGTCTTGGCCGAGTTGAAGCAGCGCCTTGCCGCCATCGCCGGTATCGAAGTCCAAGCCATGGTCTTCAACCACGCGCGTTGACGGTACAGCGCGGCCGCGCTTGCCAGGCCGGCGCACTGGCGGCTATATTGCCGCGTTTCGCTGCGTTTCTGACTTCGACAAGCCGGCGGTTTCCGTTTGATCACCCTTGCGAATATCTCCAAACGCTACGGCCGCCAGATTCTCTTCGTCGAGACCTCGTGCCAGCTCAACCCAGGCGAGAAGGTCGGCCTCGTGGGGCCGAACGGCGCCGGCAAGACCACCTTGTTCCGGTTGATCACCGGCGAGGAGGAGCCCGACGAAGGATCCGTGAGCGTGCCGCGGCGGACCACGATCGGCTACTTCCGGCAGGACATCGGCGAGCTGGCGGGCCGCTCGGTGCTCGACGAGACCATCGCCG
>JAQULN010000045.1 GCA_028718575.1 Candidatus Krumholzibacteriia bacterium
CTTGTAGTACTTGGCCATGGCCAGGCCGCCCACGAAGTTCAGGATGGCGTAGCCGAGCGAGATGTCGACGAACATGTCGATACGACCGTAGAGGAACCCCAGCAGGATGATCATGGCGATCGTCTTGGTGCCGACCGTAGACACGCCGAGCAGACGGTCGAAAACCGTTGGGCCCTTGTACACGCGGTAGAACGGAATCAGCAGGACGGCGCCAAGCACCAGCGCAACTCCGACGAACACGTTATCCATGCGCCAGACCATCCCGCGTGTCGAGGTGGACGACGTCGCTGCACAACTGTTCGGGCGGGCATTCCTTGTGGTAGAGGCTGGCCACCCAGTGCGGCATGTTGCCGTCGCTGAGGCCGTGCGCGACGGCGCCGGTCAGGGCATGCACGTAGAACGTGTCGCCGCGGATGTCCAGGGTGAGCGTGCCGGGGGTCAAGGTGATCGAGTTGCCCAGGATGACCTTGGCCATCAGGCTCGGCTGCCGCGAGCGGAAGCGCAGGATCTCCGGCTGCACGTCCAGGCGCGGCTGCAGCACCTTGTAGGCCACGTACACGCCGGACTGGATGATCTGCCAGAGCAGCCACGGCAGGTAGAGGAGCAGGCGGCCGATGCGAACGCTGGCCACGCCGGCCGGCTCGTTCTCGACCAGCGGTAACGCGCGCAATCGCAGATTGAGCCAGGTCACCACGGCGACCGAGAACACGCCGTACAACACGTGGAGCAGGTCGTAGTGCTCGCTGAGGATGAGCCAGACGGCCATCAGCAGCGCCGCCTGGACCAGCGGGTTGCGATACTTGCCAGGCTCGGGCTGCGCGGCGGTCTCCGTGACGGTCGACCTGCTCTCAGACATCTCGTCTCCAGGGAACGCGGATGGCATAAGTGCTAGGTACGAGGTCGGTTTCGGCGGCCTTGGGCCTGCGGGTGTCCGAGGGCCGCTTCGGGACGCGATGATAATAGTCGACCTCGCCCCCAGGCAAGCAACGATTCGGGGCAACGGCGGTGATCAGGGCCGACTGCCGCCAGTAGGGCAGGGGGTCAGGCCAATACCCGACGGATGAACTCGTCTCCGACCATCAGACCCAGCGCTCCCTGCACGGCCTGGACCTCGTCGTAGCTGGTCGTCGCATCGGGCGCGTCGCCGGGCCGGCGGATCGCTACCGGCACGGGGTCGCGGCCGTGTTGGCCGGTCTCGACAGGGGTCGGGTGGTCGGGCAGGACGGCCACGGCGGCGGCGATGCTGTTCGCCTCGAGTCCGGCCAGGATCGGCCGCACCAGGCGCTCGTCGAGGAATTCGATGCAGCGGATCTTGAGGTCGAGATCGCGTGCGTGCGCGGCTTCGTCGGTGGCCTCGACATGGACGTATACGAAATCGTGATCGACCAGGGCGTCCAGGCAGGCCTGGGCCTTGCCTTCGTAGTTGGTATCGTGCAGACCGGTGGCCCCGGGCACGCGGATGAGATCCAAGCCCGCGTAGACACCTAGACCCATCACCAGATCGACCGCCGAGATCACGGCTCCGCGCACGCCGAAGCGCTCGCGCAGCGTGGGCATCGTGGGACGGCGGCCCGGCGACCATGTCCAGATGGAGTTGGCCTCGTCCCGGCCGGCGGAGCGGCGCGCCAGGTTGATGGGATGCCCGGCGAGGATCCCGGCGGCCTGGGCGTGCAGCGCCACGAGCCGGGCGGCCGTCCTCTGGGCGGCGTCCTTCTCGGCGGCGGGGGCGTCGGGCAGCGGCCGCGGCAGCAAGTCGGCGGCGCGGCCGCCGACATGGTCGTGCGGCGGCGCGCACTCGACGGCCGAGGATGCCCAGCCGCCGGTCAACACCAGCAGATGCCGGTAGCTGACGCCGGCATGGAAGCGCACCGGTTCGGGACCGCGACCGCCGCCCAACTCGGCCTCCAGCGCCGCGATGAGTTCAGCCGCCTCGGCGGTCGCGATATGCCCGGCGGAATGGTTGCGGATGCGTTGCTCGGCGGCCGGTCCCTCCAGGCAGACGAGATTGCAGCGCAGCGCCACGTCGCCCGACTCGATATCGACCCCCATGCTGGCCGCCTCGAGCACGGCGCGGCCTTCCTTGCTCACCGAGGCGTCGTAGCCCAGGACGGCCAGGTTCGCCACGGCCGAGTCGGCGGGACCGGTTTCGCCGATGGTGCGCAGCCGGCCCTGGCGCCCTTCGCGCGCGATGCGGTCGATTTGGGGTTTGCGCGCCACCATGAGCGGGGTCTTGCCCCCCAGGCGCGCGACCGGACGATCGCTCATTCCGTCGCCGATGATGATGATGGTCTTCACGCGCCGTACTCCGCGAGCAGGAACTCCTTGAACGCCCGGTAGTCGGTCTCCAGACGGCGGAATGTCTCGGGCTTGCCGTCCAGACCGTGCAGGCTCGGCGGCACGGCTGGATCGAGGCCGAGCAGCGCACGGATCTCCTCGGGGAACTTCGCGGGGTGCGCCGTCTCGAGCGAGATGGCCGTCGTGGCGGCGTGCTCCGGATGCGCGGCGAGGAAGTGCTGCAGGCCGGCCCAACCCACCGCCCCGTGCGGTTCGAGGATCGTGCGGTGGTCGCGATAGGTGTCGATGATGGTCTGCCGGGTCGCTTGGTCGTCGATGCTGACCGCGTGCAGGTCGCGGCGCAGCGCGGCGAGGTCCGGCTGCTGCTTGACGATGCCCAACTCGTCCAGCCAACCCCCGTAGAGGTCGACGATCCGCGCCAGATTCGACGGGTGGCCCACGTTCATCGCATTGGAGATGCACTTGAGGCTGGGCACGATCTTCTCGTAGCGGCCGGTGGCGAGAAACCGCGGCACCTCGTCGTTGGCGTTGGTGGCGACCACGAAGCGCGCGACCGGCAGGCCCAGGCGCCAGGCCAGCAGGCCGCCCATCAGGTCGCCGAAGTTGCCCGACGGCACGCTGAAGACGACCTCTTCGCCGGCGGCGCTGTCGGCCAGGCGCGCGGCGGCATAGATATAGTAGACAGATTGAGGCAAGAGACGGCCGATGTTGATCGAGTTGGCCGAGGTCAGGCTCAGGCGGGCGAGGTCCGGATCGGCGAACGCCTGCTTCACCAGGGCCTGGCAGTCGTCGAACTTGCTGTCGAGCGCCAGGGTCTGGATGTTGCCTCCGAGAGTGGTCATCTGGCGGCGCTGGCGGTCGGAGACCTCGTCGTGCGGGAACAGGACGACGGCCCGGATGCCCGGCACGCCCAGGAACGCGTGGGCGATCGCCGAGCCGGTGTCGCCCGAGGTGGCGGTCAAAACCAGCAGTTCGCCGCCGCGGGCCTTGACCAGGCGCCCGAGGGCGCGGCCCATGAAGCGGGCCGCGAAATCCTTGAACGACGCCGTCGGCCCCTGGTCCAGGCGCAGCAGGTGGCGCCGGCCGGCCACCTGCTCCAGCGGCACGGCGTAGTCGTAGGCGTCGTGGCAGATCGCGAGCAGGTCGTCCCGGCTGAACACGCCCTCGGCGAAGAGGTCGAGGACTTCGGCCGCGAGGTCGGGGTAGGCGAGGTCGCGGGCCTGCGCCAGGAATCCGGGCCGCAGCCGCGGCATGGGCCGGGGCAGGAAGAGCCCTTTGTCGCCGGCCTGGCCCTTTAGCAGCGCCTGGGCGAGGTCGACCTCGGGCACCCGGCGGTTGGTGCTGTAGTAGCTGAGCACGGCGTTACCTCGGGCCGGGGAGTTCGCGCGAGGCGCCGCCCGTGGAGAAGGCCGCCGGCACAGCGACCTGTACTGTGCCGTCGATCGCGCGCAGCGCCTGATCGAGGTCGGCAATGATGTCGTCGGGGTGTTCGCCGCCGACGCA
Source organism: Candidatus Krumholzibacteriia bacterium (assembly GCA_028718575.1). Taxonomy (GTDB): domain Bacteria; phylum Krumholzibacteriota; class Krumholzibacteriia; order LZORAL124-64-63; family LZORAL124-64-63; genus Glo-17. Next base: position 3,799 of record JAQULN010000045.1, read on the forward strand.
GAGCCGGATCAGGTTGTCCGGGATATCGGCCAGGCAGCGGCCTTCCTCGCCCTGTTGCGAGTGGGTGGAGATGGCTGGGATGGTGGCCACGGACTTGATGCGGCCCAGGTCGGTCGCCCGCCAGATGCGCTGGAACGCGTCGAAAACGCGGCGGGTCGGTTCGGCGCCGCCCTTGACGCGCAGGGACATCAGGTGCCCGTAGCGGTTCACCGGCCGCCGGTACTCGGCGTCGTGCTCGGCGTCGACCAGGAACAGATAGCGCGAGGCGAGCGCGTGCAGCGGGTGCTGCGGCAGGCCGAGGTAATCGACCCGCTCGATCGCTGGGTGGCCGGCGAGGAACTCGGCGACCTGCATCGTGCTGCGGCTGAAGAGGTCGATCTTCGACCGTAGCGTGCGCATGTCGTTCAGGGAGAGGATCGCGTTCATCGGTGAGAGGTTCGGGCCCATGTCGCGGTTGGGGAGCTGCTTGACGTAAGCGGCGAAGTCGGCCTTCAGCTGGTCGTTGCCGAAGCGGCTCGTGAGGTTCTTGCGCGCGATCAGAGCGCCGGCGATGCCGAAGCCGGAGGTCGTCATCGTCTTGGTGACCGACTGCACGACGATGTCCGCGCCGTGGCAAAGCGGTCGTAGCAGCGCGGGGGTAGCCACCGTGCTGTCGACGATCAAGGGCAACTCGTGGGCGTGCGCGAGGCGAGCCACCGCGGCGAGGTCGAAGAACGCCTGGCCGGGGTTGGACGGCAGCTCACCGTAGAGGAAGCGGGTGTTCTCGTCGATCTTGGCCGCCCACTCCTCGAGGTCCGCCGAGTTCTTGACCCAGCGGCATTCGATGCCCCGTTCTTGCATGCGGCGCACACTGAAAAGCTGGAACGTGCCGCCGTAGACCTGGCAGGTCGCGACGAAGTTGAGCTTGGCGGTCGGCCGCTTGGGATCGACGGCCAGGAAGGGCTCGGTGGCGGTGTGGATCGCCGCCATGCCCGACGCGGTCGCGCAGCAGCCGGTTTCGCCCGCGAGGCCGTAGCCCTCGAGCAGCGCCAGGGTGTTCTCGAAGTAGTAGAGGCTCGGGTTGGCGATGCGCGAGTAGCACCAGGTGGGGATCTTGTAGGCGAGCGCGGCCTCCATCTCGTCGGCATCGCGATAGGCTTACGACGAACTCATGTAGATGGGTTCGATGATCGAACCCTGGTTGAAATCGAGCGCCTCGCCCATGGAGTACAGACCGTGCACCGCGATGGTGTCGAAGCGGCACTTGCGCATCGCGGCGAGGTCGTCCGCATGCCGCTGGGCGGCTTGCTGGGCCGCTGCGATGTATTTTTCCACGCCAGAGGGGGTCAAGACGTCGCGCATGATCAGGCCTCCTGGTTCAGCGGTCTGCCGGGGTCCGTTTCGTTGGTGTTCGCGACGACGCGGCGGCGCGACGGGCGCGTTTCGGCGAGGCAGTTCAGGGCATAGCCCTGGTCCTGCTTCGCGGTCGAAAGCACGAGGAAGGTCTCCTGCTTCTGGACGCCGATGATGGCGGCCAGGTTCCGGGTGACGAGCTGCCGCAGATGGTCGATGTCCCGCACCACGACGTGCAGCAGATAGTCGTAGCGGCCGGTCACATGCAGGCAGAGCTTGACCTCGGGGATGGCTCGCATCTGTTCCTCGAAGGCGTCGATCGGGTCGGCCTGGTGTCCGGCGAGATTGACCAGGACGACCGCCTGCACCTGGAAGCCGAGCTTCTGCGGATCCAGCAGGGCGCGATAGCCCTGGATGAGGCCGTGCTCTTCGAGCCGGCGCACGCGTTCGAGCGTGCTCGAAGGCGCCAGATCGACCTGGCGCGCCAGTTCGGCGTTGGTGATGCGTCCGTTCGCCTGCAGCACGGAGAGAATCGTCAAGTCGAGTTCGTCCATGCTTCGGATGATACCGGACGATCGCAGCGAATTCAAGCCGACACTCCGCCGATCGTCAGACAACAGTCATTGAACTCCGTTGATAATTCTAATCAATTGGCGTTGTGCCGAATTGTTCTCGCGCCGTATCGCCGTCGGTTACGGTCGTCCGATCCGTGTCTTGACCTCACGGGCGTCATTGGCGCAGGATATGCTGTTCGCGCAGGCATCTTACGTTCGAACTCGAGATCCGGAGGCTGTTCGATGAAGAACATCTATCTCTGCCCGCATTGCGGGGCGAATCTCAATCCCAGCGTGAAGATCGTCCTGGTGGCGATTCATCGCGGGCGCCGGGGGCTGATCCTGCTCAGCCCGATGCCCGGCAACTACAAGTTCATCTGCGACCGTTCCCTGGCTGATTCGATGGATGTCGGCGACCTGGTCAAGTTCCAGTGCCCGGTGTGCAGCGCCGATCTGACCGCGCCGCGGGACAAGGAATTCGCCGAGCTGCATCTGGCCGCTTCCGGGCGGTCGCCCCGCCGGGTCCAGTTCAGCCGCCGGTACGGTACGCATGCGACGTTCGTGATCTCCGACGGCGAGATCGCGGCCTACGGCGACGATGCCGACGAGTTCCCGCAGAAGAACTTCTTCGGGGTCTAGCCCGGAGTCCGGGCAGCGGTCGCTGTACGAGAAAACACCCCGCCAAAGACAACCAAAGTGTGTTAGAATGTCGTCCCCAGCGGCGCTGATCGGCGCCGTGGTAACCTCCGAGATTCTTCGCCCCCAAGGAGGAACACCATGCCCAGAATGCTCAAATTCCTGACACTGACCGCCGTGCTGCTTCCAGTCGCGGTCGGCGCCCAACCGACGGCTACCGTTCTTCTGAAGAACAACGTCGACCTGCCCGGCGGACCCGCGGGCAATCCCGTCACATCCATCACCACGCCCGCCGCCAACCACGGCGGCGGCTACTGTTTCGGTGTCGTCACGACCGGCACCGAAGGCACGATCAGCCGCTTCTGGGGCAACGCGATCGACGGCCCGGGCGCGCTGATCCGCAGCGAAGGCACGATCGGCATCTTCGAGCAGACCGCATTCGAGACGTTCTACGGGTTCAGCAACGAGGGTGAGGTCGCCTACAGCCCCACGTGCAACAACCTCGACAGCGGTTCAACGGGTCTGGATTCGGTCTGGTACGGCGACTTCCCGATCGCGGTCGAGGAAGAAGTGATTCCGCATCTCGAAGGATGGTTCTGGCGCTTCGCGAGCCGGCCGGGCACGACCGGCGACGGTATCCCCTACTTCGTCGGCGGCATCACCTCGGTCCAGGGCGGCAGCACCCAGAATCGCGGCCTGTTCTACGGCTGGGACGGCGCGCCGGTCCTGTTGGGCGGCGACATGGTCGACGGCCTCGACCAGCCGCTGGACACGGGCACCGCGGTGACCTTCGACTTCCGGTACTCCGCGTACGGCACTCATTACATCGCCCCGGTCGTCACCACTGGTCCGACAGCGACGAATCGCCACGTGGTGATCGACGGCGCCGTGATCCTGATCGACGGCATGCCGGTCAGCCGGGGTTCGCCGGTGCCAGCGGCGGCGGGCGGCCTGCCGGGCGAGAACTGGGAGAACTTCGATTCCATGGGGATCACCGAGTCCGGTTATTACATGTTCACCGGCGACACCTCCGGTCCCACCGCCACCGATGAGTTCGTGGTCGTCAACGGCATGATCGTCCTGCGCGAGGGCGACCTCGTGGGCGGCTATCCGCTCGCCGGCGCGATCGAGCGAGCCTACATGAACAACAACGGCGACTGGGCCGTGGCCTGGTTCGTCAACGATGGCGGCACCAATCGCGAAGTACTGATCTTCAACGGCGACATCATGCTCAAGCGCGACGACCTGGTCGATTTCGACGGCGACGGCGTGCCCGATCCCGGTCATACGCTCACCGACATGACTGGCATCGCCGCGCTGGCGGTCGGCGACCGCCAGCCGGACGGACGGGCGGCGGTCTACTTCGTGGCCGACCTGACCGTGCCGGACTTCGTCGCCGTGGATTCCCTGCCGGGAGAGATCGTCGATCCGGAGGCCGCCGGGCGGACCGAGCCCGACAGCGAGCCCGCGCGCGGAACCGTGCGAGCCGGACTGGTCGTCCGCAGCGAAGCGGTCGTACCGGTGCTGCTGTCCGGTTTCGAGGTCGTTGCGGCGCAGTCCGGCGCGGACCTCAGTTGGGTCGCTTACGGCGCGATGCCCGGCGAGTTCGAGCTGATCGCGCAGCGCGGCGCCCAGAGCTGGCCGGTCGCCTTCACGACCGACGGCGCGGGCCGCTACCACGCTCACGACCTGCTCGCCAACGGCACGGTGACGTACTCGCTCTATCTGCGCAACGGCAGCCAGACCGTCCTGCTCGAGAGCAAGACCATCGAACTGGCGGTGCCGGCAGCCGGCTTGCAGCTGCTGGGTGCGTTCCCCAATCCGTTCAACCCGCAGACGAACGTGGTGTTCGCGGTCGGCCGCGCGCAGCAAGTGCACGTGGCGGTGCACGGTCTGGACGGACGGCTGGTGACCGTACTCGCGGACCGCGTATTCCCGAGCGGCCGTCATCAGACCGCCTGGGACGGCTGCGACCAGGCGGGTCGCCCCGTGCCGTCAGGGACGTACCTGGCCCGGATCCAGGGAGCGGACGGAACCCAGACGGGCAAGCTGATGCTGGTGAAGTGACACGGCGGTCCTTCATGAATAATCCGGGTTAAGGGTGGAAGAGTAGACATCTGGGCCGGATCCACCGTGGGTCCGGCCCTGAACGAACGGCACTCGCTGACAAGGAGGAATGGGACGATGCAACGCGGTCGCAACCTGCCGGCGGTCTCCTGGTTCTGTGCATGGCTCTTGTTCTTCGCAGTCGCTCCGGGCCGAGCCGCCGATACGATGCTCGGTCTCGGCCTGGGGGCCACCGCGGGATTCGGCGTTCAGGCCGACCTGACGTTCGAACATTTCACGCGCGATCTGCCGCTTTCCCTGCGGTTATCCGGTGCTTACTCCAGTCGCGACGCCGGCAAGGCCCTCGACGCGCGCCGGGTCTTCATCAACGACAACACCAACGGCACGCCGCAGGAATCCGCACACACCTGGCAGCTGCGCCTGGACTTGCTGCTGCCCATTGCGCGCCTCGGCGAGACTCCGGTGCGCCTGGGCATCGGGCCGCGCAAGGCGTTTTTCACGGGCACCTTCGACTTCGTCGGCGGTAACGAGAAATTCGACGCGACCAGCAGCCCCTGGGGCGTGGGCGCGATCCTGGACGCCGGTTTCGCGGTGAGCGACAACCTGGATTTCTGTCTGCAGCTGGGCCTCGATCACTACTTCGACGCGCGACTCGAGGGCCACGACACCGCCTACGAGCCGGACGGCGACCACGTCAACGCCCGCCGCGACTACGGCTGGGAACAGGCCGACGACGCGATCAACCAGCCGGCCCTCGAGTGGTTCGGGTTGATCGGGCTGCGCATGCGATTGGGGAAGTAGAGCGCTCGCTCAAAGCGCCGACCGCGCCGTCCGAACAACGACATACCCGTCGTCGCGTCCCGACTTGAAAAAAGCATACCTTCACATCAAACCAGGCAGCTTTCACGCCCGATCGATCGGCATTGACCATACTGCATTTCTCTGGCATCATCCGCGAGAGACCGAGGACCAACGTCATGGCCCGCAAGGTTTCCCGGCGTGATTTCGTCAGATCCACCGCCTGTGCCGCGCTGGCGGAAGCGGGGGCCGTGTTCTGGTGCCGGCAGAACGGGGTCTGCGCCGGCCCCCAGGCTGATTCAGCCATGACCGCGAGCTTCGAACCAGGCTACCTCGCGTTGCATCGCTCCGGCGAACTGCGCCGTCGGGCGGACAGGCTCTGGGGTATGCTCGCCGCTTGCGAGATCTGCCCGCGCTGCTGCGGCGTCGATCGTTTGGCGGGCGAAGTCGGTTTCTGCGGCGCGTCCGCCGAACTGGTCATCTCCTCCTACCACGCGCATTTCGGCGAGGAGACGCCGCTGGTCGGCCGCGGCGGTTCGGGCACCATCTTTCTCGGCCACTGCGGTCTGCGCTGTGTGTTCTGCATCAACTGGGAAACCAGCCACGAGGGAGACGGCACACCGCAGACCGTCGATGACCTCGCGGCCATGATGCTCGCCCTTCAGCGCCGGGGTTGCCACAACATCAACGTGGTGACGCCCACCCATTTCTCGCCGCATATCCTGCGCGCGCTTGATCTCGCCGTCGGTCGCGGCCTGCGCCTGCCACTGGTCTACAACACCTGCGGCTGGGAAAATCTGGAGATGCTGCGCCTTCTCGACGGCGTCGTGGATATCTACCTGCCGGACTTCAAGTACGACGCCCCCGCGATGGCAGGCCGCTATTGCGCCGGCGCCGATTCCTATCCCGAATTGGCTCGCGCCGCCCTGCTGGAAATGCACCGCCAGGTCGGCGTCGCCAAGTCCGACGCCGACGGCTTGATGCGCCGCGGCCTGATGATTCGGCATTTGGTCGTGCCCAACCGCGTCGCCGGCACGCGCGAGATCGTCCAATGGATCGCCGCCAACCTGCCGCCGGATACCTACGTCAACATCATGTCACAGTATCGGCCGATGTACCGAGCGTTCGACTATCCTGAGATCGCGCGACATCTGACGGTGCAGGAGTACGCCGAGGCGGTGCGATGGGCGCGCGAAGCCGGCCTGACGAATCTCGACATCCAGGGTTGACGGCTGCCTGACTTGCCCTTTCATGACCTGGACGCGCGACCGCTACGACCGCCCAGACGACAACGACCGGCCGCCCGGCGGCCGTGCCCCAGGAGACGACCATGGCCAAGCTGGCTCTGACCGTGACGCTCATGACCGTCCTGTCGTTCAGCTCTGCGGCAGCGGAAACGACGGTGTCGATCGCCACCCACGACGTGTTCTTCGAGAACCTGCGCGCCCTGTGCGGCCGGGCCTTTGCAGGCAGGGTCGTCGAGGGAAACGCGAGCGACAGTGCCTTCGCCGCGGAGCGGTTGGTCATGCATGTGCGGGAGTGCGGCGAGCATGTGATCAAGATCCCGTTCCACGTGGGCGAGGACCGCTCGCGCACGTGGGTCCTGACCCGGACGGGCTCAGGATTGCAGCTCAAGCACGATCACCGGCACGAAGACGGCAGCAGCGACGCGATGACCATGTACGGCGGCCACACCGCCGATGCCGGCTGGCCGACGGCACAATCATTCCCCGCCGACCAGTACTCCAAGGAGATATTCGTGACAGGCGGCATCCCCCAGTCCGTCGGCAACACCTGGCACCTCTACCTCTACCCCGAAACCTTCACCTACCGCCTGACCCGCGAGGGCCGCGAGTTACGTGTCGACTTCGATCTGACTCAACCGGTGCCGGCGCCGCCGGCGCCCTGGGGGCACCGTTAGCGCGGCGCTGGGCCGGGCGGCCGGCAGTTGGAGCGGCGGCCAGCGCCGAACGGCAACGCGGTCGGCCTCAGGGCCGACCGCGTTGATGCGTTCAGGCCGATGATCAATGAGAGATGCGCGGCTCCATCTTCTTGGCCTGCTCGATCCAACCCGCTACGGTGGCGGCGGCGGGCGATGTCCGGGCCAGTTTCTTCTTTTCGTTCACGTCCGCAATCGTCGACGCCAGATTCTCGGCATTGCGGGTGCGAAGTTCCTTGACGGTGTCGACGCCGGCCATTTCCAGCAGCTCGGAGAACTGAGAGCCCACGCCCGAGATGCGCATGAGGTCGGCGCGGTTGGCCCACTTCAGCAGCACGGCCGTGCTCAGGCCGGTGGCGTCGGCGACGGCCTTGCGCCCCGAAGGCGTCGCACAGCGGGTGAGCAGGTCGTCGGTCGTGGAGATCTTGGCGGCAGCCAGCTTCTCGGCGTAGACGGGGCCGATGCCTTCGATGTCGGTGATCTTGTAACTCATTGCGATGACCATCCTTCGGTTGTGGGCGACGTCGCCCGGGGCTATGGACGTGAATCGCTCAACCAAACATCTTGGCGAGCTGGGGAAGCGATTGTAGTACACGACCGACCAATTCTCTGCCGGCGTGCCCGCGCGCGAAGTTCACGAAGAAATTGACGAACTTGGCGCCGGCCTCGGCCCCGAGGCCTGACTCTTTGAGCACGTCTGCCACACCAAGGCTCTGACCGATGGACCCTCCCAGC
>JAQULN010000046.1 GCA_028718575.1 Candidatus Krumholzibacteriia bacterium
AAGATGTGCCACAACAAAGAGGTCTCCGGCAAGCAGTGGGATCTATGGGCCGCGAGCCTCCATGCGAAGGCTTACGAGACCCTGGCGAGCGATCAGTCCAAGGCCATTGCCAAGGAGAAGGGCATCGCCGACCCGCAGCAAGCCGCCGAGTGCCTGCGGTGTCATGTGACCGCGCACGGCGTCGCTGCTGAGCGCATCGGTTCCCGCTTCAAGATCGAGGAAGGCGTCGGCTGCGAGTCCTGCCACGGGCCGGGCAGCGGCTACAACAAGCTGAACGTGAAGAAACAGGTGATGAGCGGCGAGATCACCGCCGCCTCGATCGGCCTGTGGGAGGCCGGCGAAGCGCTCTGCGTGCAGTGCCACAACCAGGAGAGCCCGACCTTCAAAGGCTTCGATTTCGCCGAGGCCGTCAAGTTGATCGCCCACCCCATTCCGGAGGCCCACCGGGCGACCTACACGAAGTAGTCTTCTGCGTGGCCTTCTAATGACGAACAGCGCGTTCCAGGCATGGCCGGCGCCCCCGCACGGGGCGCCGGCCGTCGTTGGTGCGCTCGGCATCGGCGCGCGGTGTGAGCCCGCAGCCTGCGTTCTCGGTTGCAACTCGTCGGCGCGGATTGCGTAGGCCGCGCGATAGGTCGTCGGTCACCGTCCCCGCGCCAGCAGACCGAAGCTCGAAGGAGGGCACCATGCCGCGCCAGATCCTGCGAATGATCTCCATTCTGCTCTTGAGCCTGAGCTTGTTGCTGCCGGCGGCCGCAGCGGCGGCCGCGACGCCTGCCGCGACGACGGCAGCGCCGTATATCGGCCAGGCCGACATCGACGGCGAACAGATCGTGTTCACCGCCGAGGACGATCTCTGGTCGTGCAACCGGCAGGGCGGCGACGCGCGCCGCCTGACCACGCACGCCGGCGTCGAGTACTTTCCCCATATCGCGCCGGACGGCGGTCTGATCGCGTTCACGGGCGAGTACGACGGAAACCGAGACGTGTACGTGATCCCGTTCGCGGGCGGCGAACCGCGTCGCTTGACCTGGCACCCGGTCCGCGACGAGGTCGTCGGCTGGCTCCCCGGCGGCAAGATCGTGTTTCGCAGCCAGCGGCACGACCCGCATGGCGATTGGCACCTCTGGACGGTTTCGCCGGCCGGCGCCGATCCCGAGGTTGTGCCTTTGGGACCGGCCACGCGCCTGGACGTCGATCCGGCGAGCGGCCGCTGGGCCTTCAACCGGCTCGAGCGGGAACGCGCCACCTGGAAGCGCTACCGCGGTGGCACCGCGGCGGACATCTGGGTCGGTCACCCCGAGCGCGGCGATTACCGGCGGATCACGAACTTCGCCGGACCGGATGCGTTTCCGATGTGGCACGCCGGGCGGATCTACTTCCTGAGCGACGAGGGCGGCACCGCGAACCTCTGGTGTTGCGAGGCCGACGGCTCAGGCCGCACGCAACTGACGGACCTGAAAGACTGGGATGCGCGCTGGCCGGCCATGGGCCCCGCTGGGACGATCGTCTTCACGGCGGGAGCCGACCTGCACGTCTTCGAGCCGGAAACGCGGCGGCTGGAACGGGTCGCGATCGATCTTCCCAGCGACCGCACTATGACCCGGACGCGTTACCGTGCATCGAGCCGCGACCTGCAGGGATTCGACCTGTCGCCCGACGGCGAGCGCTTGCTCGTCGAGGTGCGCGGCGAGCTGTTTTCGGTGCCGGTGCAGGATGGCGTCACGCTGCCGATCACCCGCGGCACCGGGGCGCGCGAACGGGACGCGGTCTTCTCGCACGACGGCCAACACGTCGTTTACTGGTGCGACGCGACGCGCGAGGACGCGCTGCACCGCAAGGACGCCTGGGGCCGCGGCGGGGAGACGGTCGTGCGCCAGCCGGCGTCGGGCCCGTGGGCGTGGGCGCCCTACCCGTCGCCGGACGGCCGGTGGCTCGCCTGGTCGGATAGCGACAGCCGGCTGCTTCTGCTGAGCAGCGACGGCAAGACCGAGCGCGAAATCGATCGCGGCGAGCACGGCCGCATCGACGACTTGGCCTGGAGTGCGGACGGCCGCTGGCTGGCCTACGTGAAGGAACTGCCGAACGATCACAGCTCGGTTTTCATCTACGACACGGTGGACCGGATCAGTCGCGAGGTGAGCGGTGCGGCCACGATCGATCGCAGTCCCGCGTGGGATCCCGAGGGCCGCTATCTCTGGTTCGTCTCGGCGCGGGCGACCAACCCTGTGCTGGGCAATACCGATTTCCAGGTCGTCGAGGTCCAGAACCTGCGCCTCTACGGCCTCGTCCTGCGACGCGACGCGGCGTCTCCGCTGCGACAGGACGCCGGCTTGCCGCCGGCTGCCGCCGGCCAGTCCGACCGTGCGGACAAAGCCAAGGCCAAGGACAAAGACAAAGCCGGCGAGGACAAGAAACCGGCGCCGGTGGTGATCGATTTCGAGGGGTTGACCGAGCGGGTCGTCGAGCTGCCGATCGACCGCGGCCGTTACGGCGGCCTGGCCGCCACGGCGAGTCACGTCTACTACCTGAGCCGGCCGGTCCAGGGCATGGCTGAGGGTCCGGACGTTTTCGAGGAGCCGGAGCCCAGCGCGGTTCTGATGGTCTACGACCTGAAAGAGCGCGAGGCGAAACCGTTCGTGAGCGGGGTCGCGGCGTACCGGCTGCGAACCGAGGCCGGCAAACTCGCGATCATGAAGAAGCGCGGCGAGTTCTTCGTGGTCGACGCCGGCGCGCCGCCGGGGGACGGTCTGGCCAAAGGAAAAGTGAAACTCGACGATGCCGTCGTCGAGCTGGAGCCGCGGGCGGAGTGGCGGCAGGTCTACTGGGAAGCCTGGCGTCAGATGCGCGCCTTCTACTGGGACGCTGATCTGGCCGGTCTCAACTGGCCGGGTCTGGGTGAACAGTACGGCGGGTTGCTGCCGCGAGTGGCCAGCCGCGCCGACTTGAGCGATCTGATCGGCGAACTCTACGGCGAGGTCAACACGAGCCACGCTTACGTCTGGGGCGGCGGCGAATCGGGCCAGCAGGCGGTTTCCGTCGCGACCGGTTTGCTGGGCGCCGAGTTTGAACGCGTAGCGGAAGCTTATCGCGTCGCGCGGATCCTGCGGGGCGATGTCGCCGATCTGGTGCGCTCGCCGCTGGACGAGCCGGGCGTCGATGCAGGCGAGGGCGATTTCATCCTGGCGGTCAACGGACGGCCCGTTACGAGCGCGCCCAACCTGCATGCGCTGCTCGCCGGCCTGGCGGGCAAGCAGGTTCTGCTCACGGTCGCGGACGATCAACGCGGCCAAGACCGCCGGGAGGTGCTGGTCACCCCGTTGCGCTCGGAGCGGGAACTGCGCTACGCCGACTGGGTGCGCCGCAATCGCGAATACGTGGCGGTTCAGACCGGCGGCCGGATCGGTTACGTGCACGTGCCCGACATGGGGACCGACGGCATGGTGGCCTTCAACCGGTGGTTCTATCCGCAGCTCGACAAAGAGGGTTTGATCGTCGACGTGCGCTGGAACGGCGGCGGTTTCGTCAGCCAGCTCCTGCTCGAGCGGCTGCGGCGGCCGGTCGTGGCTTTTGACCGGCATCGCAACCGCGCGGTCGCCACCTATCCTAACCGCGTGCTCAACGGACCGTTCGTCGTGCTGACCAACGAGCGCGCGGGCAGCGACGGCGACATTTTTCCGCAGGCCGTCCAGCTCGAGAACCTGGCGCCGGTGATCGGCGTGCGCAGTTGGGGCGGTGTGATCGGCATCACGGGAGTGCACCCGCTGCAGGACGGCGGCATCGTGACGCAGCCGATCGTCGCCTGGTGGGATCCGCGGCAGGGCTGGGGCGTCGAGAACCACGGGGTCGATCCGGACATCGTCGTCGAGAACCTGCCGCAGGATCTGGCGCGCGGTCGGGATGCCCAGCTCGAGCAGGGTATCGCGGAGGTGCTGCGCTTGCACCAGGAGAGGCCGCCGCTGGTGCCGGCCTTCGAGCCTGTGCCGGCGCGCAGCCGCCAAGCCTACCGCGAGCGCGAGATGCGCTAGCGGACACTAGCCTGTTAGGCGCGAACCGTTCTCGCTAGTCCCAGCGTTCCAGGACGAGCCGGGCCAGCGTTTGCGCGGCCGCCGTGGCAAACTCCTTGTCCCGGTAGGCGGCCCGCACTTCCTCGAGCCGTTCGTTGCCGGTCGTGCGGCGGTAGACCCAGGCTTGGAGCAGGAACTCGAGGCGGTCGGCATCGCGCACGAGTCGGGCTTCGCGGCTGGCTTCCTGTTCGTACTCGGCGGTCAGCGCGGTCCAGGTTGCGGCGACCGGCAAGCCGGCGAGCATCGCGGCCAGCGCCTCTGCCTCGGCGGCGTGTTTGGCCGCGGCCGGGAGGTAGCGCTGGGCGGTGCGTGGGATGTCCGATAGTTCGGCCTCGGCGAGGTCGTGCAGGATCGCCATGCTCAGCAGGCGGCCGCGGTCGAGCGGACGGTCGCAGCCGGGCGCTGGCATCGCTTCGGTCAACTCGGCCAGCACGAGGGCCACCATCGCCGTGCCCCAACTATGCGCCGCGACGTTCTCGGGATGAGCAATCCAGCGCTGATGCCAGCCAGTGCGTGGCGTGGTCTTCAACACGTTGGCTTGCAGGAGCAGGTCGAGCCAGCGATCGATCTCGGTGTTCATGATTGCCTCCGGTCGTTGGCCGTTGGTCGTCGCGCAACGGAAGGTGGCGAAGGCTGCGCGTTTCCGCTAGCCTGGAGTCGCTGCGGCGCTGGATGCAGCAGCTTGACTGAGCACGATCTCGGGAGGTGGTTCCTTGGCGACGTGGTTCCTCGCGCAACCGCCGATCCTGCAAGCGCTCTTGGCGACGCTCTTCACCTGGCTCATGACCGCGCTCGGGGCCGCGACGATCTTCGGCGTCAGGACGCTGAACCGACGCCTGCTCGACGTCATGCTCGGCTTTGCGGCCGGTGTGATGATCGCCGCGAGCTACTGGTCGCTGCTGGCGCCGGCGATCGCCATGGCCGAGAGCCAGGGCATGATTCCCTGGCTGCCGCCCGCGATCGGCTTCCTGGCCGGCGCGTTGTTCCTGCGCCTGGCCGACCAGATCATCCCGCACCTGCACCTCTACACCGACATCAAGGACGCCGAGGGCATGCCGACCCGGCTGAAGAAGACGGTGCTGCTGGTCTTCGCGATCACGCTGCACAACGTGCCGGAAGGCCTGGCGGTCGGGGTGGCGTTCGGCGCTGCCGCGGCCGGCTTGCCTGAGGCCACCATCGGCGGCGCCATGGCCCTGGCGATCGGCATCGGCCTGCAGAACTTTCCCGAAGGGGCGGCGGTCTCGTTTCCGATCCGCCGCGAGGGCTTCTCGCGGCGCCGGGCCTTCTTCTATGGTCAGCTCTCGGGTTCGGTCGAGCCCGTGGCCGGCGTCCTCGGCGCGTTGATGGCCCTGTCGGCGTTGGCGTTCTTGCCGTACGCGCTGGCGTTCGCGGCCGGCGCCATGATCTACGTGGTGGTGGAGGAAGCGATCCCCGAATCGCAGACCGGAGGGCATCACGATGCCGCCACCATGGGTACGATCGTCGGTTTCGTGGTCATGATGATGCTGGACGTCGCCCTGGGCTGACGTCCAGCCGGCGCGATCGCCGCGCGATCCTCGTTCAACTCCCGCATCGATCGCCCGATAACGACCGGGAACACCCAGCGGTCCGTTGGTCGGGAGTCCGTCCATGCTCGCTCGCCGGAACGTCACCATTGCCGTTTTACTAGTTCTCGGTGCCCTGGCGTTGTCGGTCTCCTGGCCCGCCTGGCGCGACGCGCCGGCGCCCCAGTCGGCCGCGCCTGACGTAGCGCCTCTGGGCGCGGCACCTTTTGCCGGCGCTGCCGCGGGCGAGATGCGGCGAAGCAGCGTCGCTACGGCCGGACTGTTTCGCCATGGCGAACCGCGGGCTCTGGCCGTCACCCGGCAAGGCCGGCGCGCGCTCGATCGAGCCGGCACGAGGTGGGTCTTTGGGGCGGCCGCCCGCGACGACTCGACGCCGGAATTCCGGGATCACGATGCGCTGAGCAATCCGCCCGGGGCGCCCGTCGCCTGGCCGCCGGAGGCGGCGGCGCAGCTCCAGCAACGGGCCCGTGAGCGGACGGCGCCAGGGGGCAAGCGGGCGTCGACACTTCGCACGGCGCCCTGGACAGCCGACCAACTCCTGGCCAACCCCACGGACATGAACGACGAGTCGGTTTCCCTCGCGGCGAACCCGGCGACCGGCCATCTCTTCGCCGTCTTCGCGGCCTACGACCTCGGCGGCACCGACCGCGATATCTACATCGCCCGCAGCCTGGACGAGGGCCAGACCTGGACGACGATCAAGATGCCCACGTTCAGCCTCGACGAGAGCATGCCCGACCTCGCGATCGACGCGGCGGGATACATCTATGTCGTCTGGGTGCGCGCCGACGGGTGTCTGATCCGTGCGCGGTCGGCCGGGCCGGAGGAAATCCATAGCTGGGCTTACACCCAGGCCTTCGAAGTGGGCCAGCCCGTCGCCGTGCCGACGATCGCGGTCTCGGGCAGCGGCGATTTCGCGCGCGTCTTCATCGCGTGCAGTTGGTACACCATCAACTGGTCCTGGTACCAGTATGAGTACACCCTGCTGTGGCTCTACTCCACGAACGGCGGTCAGACCGTCGCCTACAACTACCTGGAACCCGACGGCTATCCGGACCTCTGGCCGGTGGCGGCGATGCACGGTGCCATGGTCTACCTGGTCAACGGCGAGCAGGATCCATCCACGGGCCGCATCCGGATCCTGGCGGCGGCCGACGCGCTCAGCGGCACCTTCGTCGACTACGTCGATCTGTGCCAGACCTCGCCGATGTCACACGGCTTTCCGACCATCGCCGCCGACGGCTTGGGCGTCTACATGGCCTACCAGCTCGACTGGGACGACGGTTTGGGCAACATCGACGGCGATATCATGTATGCGTTCTCGTGGGACGGCCTGGCCACAGTCTACGGTCCGTACGCCATGCAGGCGACGCTCAGCGAGAGTCTCGGGCCGGCGCTCTACACGCGGGGCGGCGTCGTGGGCTGCCTCTGGCTCGAGGCGCCGCCCGGCGACGACGAGTTCCACCTGGCGGCGCGCCAGGCGCCGGGCGACGGCCATCCGGATTACTGGGGCGAACTGGAGCAGGTCACCGCGCTGCCGATGGTCGTACCGCTGTACCGCTCGGCCGCCGGCGCCGTCGCCGGCGTCCATGACGGCGGCGCCACGACCGGGCCGTTGGTTGCGGCCTGGATCGATCGGCGCGACTACGTGAGCGCGGGCTACAACGTTTACACGAGCCGCCGCGCGTTGCTGCCCAATCTGGCGCCGTTCGTCCCGGCGGGCTGGCAATCGCCCCTGGTGGTCTCGATGATTCCCGGCCAGCGCGAGGATGGCAGCCTTGCCGCGGGTTATCCTGCGTACGCGAGCCTCGCGGTGGCGAATCTCGGACTCGCCGCGGCGCCGGGCCCGGTCGCGGTCGAACTGCGTTGCAGCGGTGAGCTGCTCGGCGCTTGGACGGTGCCGGGCGGTTTGCCGGCCGGTTCGTACGCGACCGCAGAAGACCAGCCGCTGTCGCTGGCGGCCGGCACGCAGACGCTGATCCTGCGCCTCGACCCTGTGGGGGTGATTCCGGAGAGCGACGAGAGCGACAACGAGCTGAACAAGGTCGTCTGGGTCGGGAGCGGCGACCCGCGCCTGGTGCTCGTGCCGGCGCGTCTGGATCTCGTCGCCGACGCGCCCGCGCCCGCGCCGCCGGCTCGGCCGCAGCCGGCCCGCGGCCCGGTCGTCGACCCGCGCCTGCAAGACGTGTTGGCGGGCGCCGGCCCCGGCGATCGCCTGCGGGTGGTGGTGACGCCGCGGGCGCGGCCTGAGCCGCAGGATCTCGCCCGACGCAGTCGTGGCGCCGCCCTGGCGGCGTTGCGCGAACACGCCGCGCAGTTCGCGGCGCGCGTCAACGACAAGGACGCGCTGCCGTTGCGGTCGCTCTGGCTGAGCGGCGAACTGGCGGGCGAACTCACGCCGCAGGCGATCGCCGAGCTGGCGGTCGATCCGGCGGTCGGCCGGATCTGGCTCGACGATCAGTTGAGCCGTTCGTTCACCGCGCCGGCAGCTCCGAACCCGGTGCCGGCGCCGCCGCCGCTGGCATTGCCGCTCGTGCTCGAGACGGTGCCTGCTGCACCGGGGTCGCGCGGTCCAGCGACCACCGAACTCTGGCATCTCGAGATGCTCGGCGCGCCAGCGGTCTGGCAACAGGGACTCGACGGCAGCGGCGTCCTGATCGGCCATACCGACAGCGGCGTGGCCTGGGACCATCCTGGCCTGGCCGGCCGCCTCTGGGATGGCGGGCCGGAGTTTCCGCACCACGGCTACGATTTCCTCGACCAGGATTTCGACCCGTACGATCCCGGCAGCGGCGGTTTCTGGCACGGCACCCATACCGCCGGCCTGCTCGTCGGCGTGTCCAGCGGCGTGGCGCCCGGCGCGCGCGTCCTGGTGGCGCGCTGCGTTCCCGGCTACTACCAGGATCTGGTCGCTGCCCTGCAGTTCTGCCTGGACCACGGCTGTCACCTGATCTCCACCAGCGCCGGCTGGACCCAGCCCGACGACGCGCTGCGTTCGGCGAACCGCACCAACGCCGAGATCATGCTCGCGCTCGGCGTGCCGTGGGTGACCGCCGCGGGCAACGGCGACAACCAGGGCGGCCATGTGGCGGTTCCTTACGACATCTCTTCGCCCGCCGACAGTCCCGAACCCGCCTACGGGGCAGGCGGGCGCTCCGCGGTGATCGCCGTGGGCGCCGTGTCGCAGGCGAGCCAGATCTGGAGCAGCTCGAGCTACGGACCGACCGCCTGGCAGGTCGCCGACAATCCGGCGCACTCCGACTACGCCTACCCGCCAGGGTTGATCAAGCCCGATCTGGTCGCGCCGGGCGTCAACATCACGTCCACGATCGGCGGCGGCGGCTATGCCGCTTACAGCGGCACCAGCATGGCGACCCCGCTCGTGGCCGGCGCGGCGGCAATCCTCCGGCAGGCCAATCCGCTGCTGACACCGGACGATCTCGCAGCCGTTCTGGCGGCCACCTGCGACGACCTGGGCGCGGCCGGCCGCGACAACTTCTACGGCGCCGGGCTGGTGAACCTGCCCGCCGCCGTCGCCGCGCTGCCGGCGAGCTCGGCCGCGCTGATCCGGGCGCACAACGCCGGCGCGGTTCCCCTCTTGATCACCGGCATCACGCCGACGGTGTCGTGGCTCCAGGTGTCGCCGGCTGCCGCCGCCGTGGCGCCCGGCGATTCGCTGCGGGTCAACGTCGTGTGGGACGCCGG
Source organism: Candidatus Krumholzibacteriia bacterium (assembly GCA_028718575.1). GTDB lineage: Bacteria > Krumholzibacteriota > Krumholzibacteriia > LZORAL124-64-63 > LZORAL124-64-63 > Glo-17. The sequence goes on from JAQULN010000046.1 coordinate 9,338, forward strand.
CGGTCTGCCGGTCGGTGCGCACCTGGGCGCGATCGTTTTCGCGTCGAACGACCCGCAAGGTTCCGTGCACCTGCCGGTGATCCTCGTCGTCGGCCAGAGCGTCGACGTTGCCGAACAGGCGCCGCCGCGCACCGGCAGGTTGAGCAACTATCCGAACCCGTTCAACCCGAGCACGACCGTCCGCTTCGAACTGGCCAAGGCGGCGCCGGTCCGGCTCGACCTCTTCGACGCCCGCGGCCGGCTGGTCAAATCGCTGGCTCGGGGCGACCGTGCGGCAGGCCGGCATGAGGTCGCCTGGGACGGCCGCGACGCGGCAGGTCGCGCCTGCGCGGCCGGCGTCTACCTGGCACGGTTGGAAGCTGCCGGCCAGATCACGACGGCCCGGCTGTTGCTGGTCCGGTAGGTTCTATTCATGCCCCGGGTCAACAGCGGGCAGCGGCTTGCGGCGGCGACTGGCCGCACCCCCGATCCGGTGCGACCTTGTGTCGAAGCGAAGGGACCACCATGCGGCGCCGGATATGTTCGATACTGTTGGCTTGCTCGCTGGCCTGCCTCGCCAGCGGGCGGCCCGGCGCGCTGCCGCTGGCCGCTGAACCTGGCGCCGGATCGGCGCCGCCAAAGGATCAAGCCGTGCCGTACAATCGCCTGACACCCGCCGAGCAGCACGTCATCCTGCATCAAGGAACCGAGCGGCCGTTCTCCGGCGAATACGACCACCACTGGGCCGACGGCACCTACATCTGCAAACAATGCAACGCTCCGCTATACCGGTCGGGCGACAAGTTCGAAGCGGGTTGCGGCTGGCCCAGCTTCGACGACGAGATCGTCGGCGCCGTCGAGCGTACGCTCGATCCCGATGGACGGCGGATCGAGATCACGTGCCGCAACTGCGGCGGACACCTGGGCCACGTTTTTACGGGCGAGAGTCTGACGCCCAAGAACGTTCGCCACTGCGTCAATTCGTTGTCGCTCGTGTTCGTACCGGCGACCGCCCCCCTGCCGGCGGTGATCCTCGCCGCTGAACCATAGCCTTGCCGTGGGCGGTGGTTCGAGTTATGTTTCCCTCGCCTGCCGTGGACGATTGGTTGTCCGCGGCTTTCATCTACCGATGGTTTCCTGCATCCTGTCTCGGCCCCGAACCCGTTTGGTGTGCGTTCCGAGAATCAGTTGCCGCAGATCTCGGTGCCACGAAACGGGAGTCTATGCTTTCGACGGTTGTGTCTTCAGCGATTGATCGCGCACCCCAGCCATCTTTTCTTTCTCTCGGCCTGCTGCCGGCGCTCACGGACGCCGTCCTGGCTGCCGGCTATCGCCAGCCGACTCGCATCCAAGCCGCCGCGATTCCGGCGGCGCTCGCCGGTCGCGACCTCATCGCCACGGCCCAGACCGGCACGGGCAAGACGGCCGCGTTCGCCCTGCCGATCCTGCAACGCTTGGCCGGCCGGGCGCCCGCGCGCGCCCGCTGCCCGCAAGCGCTCGTGTTGACGCCGACTCGGGAGTTGGCCCAGCAGATTGCCGCCAGTCTGGCTGTCTATCGGGGCGGTTTGCCGATCCGCACGGCGGCTGTGGTGGGAGGTGTCCAGCAGGAGCCTCAGGTCAAAGCGCTGCGCCGCGGCGTGGAGATCCTGGTCGCGACGCCCGGTCGGCTGCTCGATCTGATCGATCAGGGCTACGTGGCGTTCGACCAGCTGGAAGTGTTCGTGCTCGACGAAGCCGACCGCATGCTGGACATGGGATTCGTCCACGCCGTGCGCCACGTGGCCGGCCTTCTGCCCCGCCGGCGCCAGACCTTGTTCTTCTCGGCGACCATGCCGGCGATCGTCACCCGCCTGGCCGCCGATCTGCTCCGCAACCCGCATACGATCGCGGTCTCGCCGCCGGCTTCAGTCTCCGGCCAGATCGACCAACGTGTGCTCTTCGTGGCCAAAACGGACAAGCGCGCGCTGTTGTCGGATCTTTTGGCCAGCCCCGCTGCCAAACGCGTGCTGGTGTTCACGCGGACGAAGCGCGGCGCCGATCGCCTGGCCAAGCAACTTCGCGGCGAGGGACTGAGGGCCGACGCGATCCACGCCGACCGAACGCAAAGCGCCCGGGAGCGGGTGCTCGCCGATTTCGGCGGTGACCGCCTCCAGGTTCTGGTGGCGACGGACATCGTCGCCCGCGGCATCGACGTCGCCGGGATCTCGCACGTGGTCAACTTCGAACTCCCGGACGAGCCCGAGAACTACGTACACCGCATCGGTCGCACGGCGCGCGCCGAGGCCTACGGAATCGGCCTTGCGCTCTGCGGGATCGAAGAGCTGTCCTTGCTGCATGGCATCGAGCGACTCACCCGCCAGCCGCTGACGGTGGTGACGGACCACCGGTATCACGCCGCCAACGTGGCGGCATGCTTCATGAGCCAACGCCGCGCCGTCCAGATGTCGGCCCAACGCGGCGCGTATCGCTCCTACCGCGGCCC
>JAQULN010000047.1 GCA_028718575.1 Candidatus Krumholzibacteriia bacterium
GGTTGTCCGCGTGGGCCGCGGCGGCGATCTGGTCATGATCACCCCGGCGCTGCGCGCGCTTTTGGCGGCGTTCCCGGCGGCGGAAGTCCACCTCTTGGCCGGTCGCGACGGCGGGCGGATCCTGGGCGATTTCGACCCGCGCCTGACGCGGATCTGGTCCTTCCATCGCCGTTTCCCGGGCCGGCTGCTGGTGCAACGCCGGCTCGACCGGCAGATCCGGACCGAGGGCTACACGCGGATCTACGTCTTCGAGTCAAAACCGTTCTATCGCCAGTGGCTGCGCGGCGCGGCGCCGGCGCTGTTCGCGCTTGCCGCCGGGACGACCGGACATTTCTGCGATCTCTGCCTGGATCTCGTGCAACAGTCGGTGGCGGCGCCGATCGACCGTAACTGGGTGTCGTTGCCGGTTTCGCCGGCCGGCCTAGCGCGGGCCCGCGCACTCCTGGACCGCGCGGGCCTTCTTGGCGCCAGCCGCCTGGTCGGATTGCACCCGACGTTCAGCGGCACGTCCCTGCCGTTCTTTCGCGATCGCCAGGGCGTGCGGCATCGCATGTGGCCGCCGGCCCATTTCGCCCGCTTGGCCGTTCTTTTATGCCAGGAAGCACGGCGCGCCGGCACGGCCCTGGCCGTCGTCATCGACGCGCTGCCGCAGGAGCGGTCCTATGCCGAAGCGATTGTCCGGCTCAGCGGCGGCGAGATCGATCTTCTGGCCGAGGCGCCGGATTTTCAGCGATACAAGGGACTGCTGCAGTGCCTCGACGTGCTGGTGACCCCGAACACCGGTCCCATGCACATCGCCGCGGCCGTGGGGACGCCGCTGGTCGCCCTCTTTTCGCGCTGGCAGGCCGCCGAGTGCGGGCCCTACATGGACCCGGCGCGCTACCGCTTGCTCGCGGCGGAGGCTGCTGCCGAGCCGCGGCGCGGCCTCGCGGCGATCCAGCCCGAGGCGGTCGCCGAGGCGGTGTGGTCGCTGCTGCAGACGACGCGCGCGCCGGCCGGCGGCATCGGGCCGCAAGCGCCGGCCGAGCCGCAGACTTGATTTCACCTTTCCAACCCGGCCTCACAATGGTACAGGTTCCCGTGAGACCAGTGGAACGGTGCTGGCCACCCAGCGGAAGGGATCGCGCATGAAGTCCACGCGCGTTCATGGACGTTGCCTCGCCGCAACTTGCCGAAGCGGCGTCGCAGCAGAATCAACCGTTGTTTCGCGAACGCTTCGAGGCTTTGCGGGCGAGTTGCTTTTCCTGCCATGTCCTCGCAGACGTTCCGCACATGAACGTCACGATTCCCGGGCACTGGAGCGTGCCGCTGAGGTGAGGATATGACAGGTGACGATTCGGCCGCCCGCTCGGCGGCAATGTGGCGGGAGCGCCTCGCCGACTACAGCATCTGGGGTTACGCCTTCGGCTACTTCGCCTGCTACGTTCCCTACAGCTACCTGACCAAGGTGCTCTCGAGCGGCAACCTGGCGAGCCTCGACGGCCGCAGCCTGTCGGGCGTGTCGTTGCTGCCGATCTCGGTCGCGGCCTCGGCGGTCAGCATGCTCGTCTTCCTGACGGCCATCGGTTGGTGGCGGTACGCCCATCACAGCCGCGTTCTGGGCCTGTCGATTCCCCATCCCACGCGCTGGACCTTCCTGTCGGGTCTGTGCACGGCGCTGATCATCGCCTCCACGACGCTGGCCTACACGTTCGAGGGCATCAGCATCGTGTTCGCCATGTTGCTGATGCGCGGCGGGTTGCTCGTGATGGCGCCGCTGGTCGACGCCATCACACGCCGGCATGTCCGCTGGTTCTCCTGGGCGGCTCTGCTCTGTGCGATGCTGGCGCTGCTGGTGGGGCTGGTCGATACACGCCACTACAGTTTGACGCTGCTCGCCGTGCTCGACATCGCGGTCTACCTGGCGGCCTATTTCGTGCGCCTGCGTTTCATGAGCCGCCTGGCCAAGGCCAAAGACCCTCACACCAACCGCCGGTACTTCGTCGAGGAACAAATGACGGCGGCGCCGATGCTGCTGGTGATGCTGGTTCTGGTGCTTCTGCTCGGCGGCGAGGGGCGGCTCGCGGCGGCTCTCCACGTAGGATTCACCGCCTACTGGGCCGAGCCGTTCCTCTGGGCGATCATCGTGCTGGGCGTGTTCTCGCAGGGCAACGGCGTCTTCGGCAGCCTGATCTTCCTGGACCGCCGGGAGAATTCCTTCTGCGTGCCGGTCAACCGGTCGTCCAGCGTCCTGGCGGGCATCGTGGCCTCGCTCTGGGTCGCGACGCACGCCGGCCAGTCGCCGCCGTCGGCCAGTCAGTTCGTCGGCGCGGCGATCATCATCCTGGCGATCCTGTTCTTGTCGATCCCGCCCTGGCTCGAAGCGCGCCGGCGGACCCGAGCCGCGGCCTGATCGGCGGAAACCGAGGCTAGCGGTGTGATCCGGCCGCGGTCGATCCCCGCTGCGGCCGCGAGCCGTAGATCAACGCCAGCGCGACGGCGCCGCCGACGATCACCGCCGGCAACTGGCCGCTGAGAACGAGCAACACCAGACCCATCACCGCCGGCACCTCGAAACAGGCCCAGCGGATGATCATCGCCGTCTGGTACTGTCTCTGGTATTCCGCGGACGCCGCAGGCTGGGCAGTTCTCGGATCGAAGGTTCCTTTCAGCAGACGAGGGGGCAAGTAGTATCCGAGCGCCACAGCGCCTATGGCGGCCAGCACGAAAACGGACGCCAGCGGTTGCGGGTAAGGCACCGGCGTCATGTCGCGCGCGATGAACCAACCCACGACGATGTAGCAGGCCGGCGCGGCGATAAACCCGATCCAGATCATGGCGATCGCGTTGGGAGTCGTCGCCTTGGGTTGTCGCTGCACGATCGGCCTCCTTGGGCTTGACGCTGCGGATTGCACCGAGACCGCGGAAGACCATGCCGGGAGACCGACCGACGGTCAAGTTCTCCATCCCGTCTCGCCGGTCTTTCGCCGCCCGCCCGACTCGTTGCGGTGTTGTTTTTCCTATTGAATAACTTTGCTTTTTGCGACAAGTTGTGGAGGAGCAACATTCTATTCCATCAGGTCGAACATGCGCCGACGAGCCAATTCCGACAACCTGTGGACCGTGATCTTCGCAGCCCTGGTCGGGCTGTTGCTCGGCGTCGGCGTGTTCACCTTCGGTTACGGCAAGGGCCATTCCTACCTGAGCAATGATCCCCGCGCCTGCAGCCAGTGCCATATCATGCAGGACCAGTACGACTCGTGGCTCAAGAGCAGCCACCACGTTCATGCCACCTGCAACGACTGCCACTTGCCCCACCACTTCGCCGGCAAGTGGTTCGCCAAGGCCGATAACGGATTCTTCCACTCGTGGGCCTTTACGTTCCAAGACTTCCACGAGCCGATCCAGATCAAGCAGCGCAACCTCGCGATCCTGCAGCACAACTGCGTGTCGTGCCACGAGACCCTGGTGGCGCACATGGCGCACGATGCGGCCACCGGCGAGGCCCTGTCCTGCTTCCAGTGCCATCATAGCGTCGGGCATGGCGCGCGCGCGGCCGGCATGCCGCGCCGTTTTCCTCTGATTGAAACAGGAGGCACTCCATGAATCCCCTTCGTGGCAGCCAGACCGGGCGTCCACGCGCCTTTTGGATCGGGGTCGTCCTGGTCACCGCGCTGGTGACCATCGCCGTCGTGGCGCTGTTGATCAGCATCACCGAGCGCCGTTGGGAAGCCCGCCATCCGTTCGTGCGCCTGGTCGAGATCGAGGAACTCACGGTCGACCCCGCTGTCTGGGGCCAAAACTGGCCGCACCAGTATGACAGCTATCTGCGCACGGTCGACTACGAGCGCACCCGCTACGGCGGCAGCGATGCCGTGCCCAAGCAGAAGCTGGACAGCGATCCCTGGCTGCGCCTGATGTGGGCGGGATACGCGTTCTCGCTCGACTACCGCGAGGCGCGCGGCCACGCCTATATGCTGAGCGATCAGGATCACACCGAGCGCGTTTTGCAGCGGTCCCAGCCCGGCGCTTGCCTGCACTGCCACGCGTCGATCCTGCCGGCATACAACTACGCCGGTCAGGGCGACATCATGGCGGGGTTCCGCCTCGTGAACCAGATGACCTGGAACGAGGCCCGCAATCTCGCCGATGACGCGGGCAAGCCGCTGGTCACGCATCCGGTCAGCTGCGTCGATTGCCATGAACCCCAGACGATGTCGCTGCGGGTCACGCGCCCCGGCTTCCTCAACGGCGTGCAGGTCCTGGCGGCGAGCGACGACCCCGTTCCCCATCTGCCCAGCATCGAGCGCTGGCGCCAGGGCGATCGGCGCGAGCCGTACGACCCCAACCGTCTCGCGTCTCGCCACGAGATGCGCAGCTTCGCCTGCGCCCAGTGCCACGTGGAATACTACTTCACGCCGGAGGGCGATCCGCGTGGGCGCAATCAGCTCGTCTATCCCTGGCACCACGGGCTGAAGAACGAGCGGCAGGAGTCTTATTACGACGCGATCGGCTACACCGACTGGCGGCACGAGATCACCGGCGGCGGCATGCTCAAGGCTCAGCATCCGGAGTTCGAGCTATGGAGCCAGGGCATCCACGCCCGCGCCGGTGTTTCCTGCGCCGACTGCCACATGCCGTACGAGCGGATCGGGGCGATGAAGGTTTCGAATCACCACGTGCGCAGCCCGCTCTTGAACGTGGCCCAGGCCTGCCAGGTCTGCCACAACGTGCCCGAGGGCGAACTGGTCGCGCGCGCCCATGCCATCCAGGACCGGACCCGCGGCCTGGTAGACCGCGCCTCGGCGGCGCTCGTCGACCAAATCAGCGCCATCAAGACCGCCCAGGACGCCGGCGTGGACGCGGCGGTACTCGAGCCGATCCTGCGGCTACAGCGGCGGGCCCAGTGGCGCCTGGACTGGGTCTATTCCGAGAACTCGCACGGGTTCCACGCGTCGCAGGAATCGGCGCGCCTGCTGGGCGAGGCGATCGACTACGCCCGGCAGGGCGAGGCGCAGGCGCGCCAAGCGCTCCGGCCGGATCAGCCGCCGCGGCGCGTCGAGCCGCCGGCGATGCCCTCGGCCACGCCCACCGCCGAGGCGCCGCCGGGTCCGCGCTAGACGATCCTGTCTGTTCGGCGATGGTCTAGTCCGGGCCGATATGTTACAATCATATCCGTGATTGGCCGGTCGCGGTCGGCGGGCCGCCTGTCCGCTCCCTTCCGGAGCGCTCCCGCTGCCGCTCGATCCGGTCCGGAGAGGAGGAATGTTGTGATCTCCACGCGAACGCTCTTACTGTCCATCATCGTCGGCATTGCCGCTTCAGCGGCTGCCAACCCGCTTCCTGACTGCGGCTGGGAGTATTGCGACGATACGGTACTCGCGCTCGATGGACCGGGGATCGAGCCGATCATCGCCTCCCGGGTGACGGCTCCGGATCCCGTGAACAACGGCGACTACTCGCTGCGACTCGTGCACAACGCCCCGGGCGAGACACCTCGGGCTCACCTGGCCTACGTCGAAGATCTCACGGCCGGCACGCTCGTTGTCTTCGAGATCGCGCGCTATGCTTCCGATCCGGGAGGCGGGTCGTGCCGGTTCCGCGGTCGCTACTTGCCGGACAATATCGACGCGGGCGGACCGGAAGATCCTGGAGGCTCGGGTTGGCAATGGATCGCTTATCAGTGGACGATCACCGGCGGACACACCGGCATGATCATCGAAGTCGAGATGACCGGAGAGGCTGGCGACACGGTCTGGCTGGATGATATGGTGGCGGTACCGGCCGGCGAGGGAACCTACACGCTGACGATACCGTGCTTCTATTCGGTTGTGCCCGTCGCGACTTCCACTCTCAGCGCGGTCAAGGACCTGTTCCGTTGACGCGGACGGCGTCGATCGCACTCGCCTGGCTGTTGGGGCTCTGCGTGGCCGCAGCGGCGGCGCCGCAGCGATCGGCGCCGCCGGTCGCCTTCGTTGCCGAGCAGGTCGTCCTGCACGTTGAGCCCGATAGCCTCCGAGTCGACGCTGTCTACGTGCTCGTCTGCCGGCAGGAGACCGCGGCCACGCAGACGACGCTCGCGTACCCGTACCCGCAGGACCCGCTGCTCGGCGGCGCGCGCACGTTCCAGCTCGCGTGCCGCCTCGGCGCCGGGGACTGGCAGGAGCTTTCCTGGCGCGAGATGCAAAATGGCCTCGGTGCCCGTTGGTCGCTCCCCGTCGCCGCGGGCGACACACTGAGGGTCCGCACCACCTATCGCCAGGCCTTGCGGACCACCTACGCCCGCTACATCGTCACGACCACCTCGGCCTGGCGACAGCCCCTGCAGATCGCCCGGTTCGAGATCCACCTGCCTGTCGGCGCCGTGCCGGTAGAGTTCAGCTTCCCCTTCGAGCGATGCGGGGAGGATGAACAAGCCGCATGGTGTTACGAAACGACCGATTTCCTGCCGGATCGCGATATCATCGTGCGGTGGCGCGGGCCCTGACTCTGCTCAGCGCCGCGGCGCCATATCGCGGATCGAGGCGGCTTGTCCTATTCTATCCCGAGTCTATAGATCTTGTTTACGGTGCTGACCCCTGACTCGGGATGGTTGACTCATGCGACGTGGTCCTTTCCCCCAGACCGCACTGCGCCCGATCCTGGCGACTGTGGCGCTGGCGCTGGTCCTGTTGCCGACACTTGCCTCGGCTTACGAATGCCTGACGCTCCGCTTGCCGCGCCTCGCGGAAGACTACGCGACCGCCAAGGCCCGCCTCGAGACCGCCGGCCAATGGCAGCGCGGCCTCGATCCCTTGCTCGCGCCGCCGCCTGATCCCCAGGTCGGCGATACCTGGCTCTGGTATGTCTGGAACTTGGGCGGCTTCCCCGTGGCGACGCTCAAGCCGGCCACGGTCCGCGGCATGGGCGATCACTGCTACGTCGTGGTCGACGATGACGAGTGGAACGTGACCATGAACCAGGCCGATGTCGACCGCATCGTTCAACACTTCGACCGCGAGAGCATCGGCGGCTTCGCCGGCCAGGGCATCTGGGACCTCAACACGAGCCACTTCGGCCCGCCGCCGGATTTCGACGGCCTCGAGCGCGTCTTCCTCTTCTACTATCGCTTCAACATCGCCGCCGACGGGTATTTCTGGGTGTTCGACCAGTTTCCCGACGGCACGCAGTCGTTTGCGAGCAACGAGTGCGACGTGATCTACCTCGCGACCGACAGCGGTCAGCCCGCCAGTGACTACATGCTCGCGGTCATGGCGCACGAGTTCGAGCACTTGATCCACTTCAACCAGGATCCCAACGAGGTCGCCTGGGTGGACGAGGGATTGGCCGGCCTGGCGATGTGGCTCTTCGGCCGGCCCGATACGATCGCCGGTTTCAACAGCCAGCCCGACAACAGCCTGCTTGTCTGGAACAGCGCCTGGGCCGACTACATCAAGACGTACCTCTGGTCGCTCTACATCTACGAGCAGTACGGCGGCCGCGAAACGATCTGGGACGTCGTGCACGACCCCGCGACCAGCATGTATGGCTACAAGGCGGCCCTGGCGAACCAGGGGTATCTCACGCCGACCGAGGATGTCTTCGGCGACTGGGCGGTCGCCAATTTTCTCGACGACACCACGATTCCGGACGGCCAGTACGGTTACGAGGGCGACACGTTGCCGCCGTTTTCGACGTTCATCACGCACAGCACCTATCCCGCTGAGTTCAGCACCAGCGTGCAACCCCATGCCGCCGACTACGTGCGTCTGTTGAATTTCAGCGGGCCGCCGCACATCGCCTTCGACGGCGCCAATGCGCGCGATTTTCGCGTGACGTTGCTGGCCCGCGACCCGATATTGCCGACGATCGTCCAGCCGCTGGACCTGGACGATGCCCAGGACGGAGCGTTGACCTTCGCCGCTGCCACCGGTTACAGCCAGGTCGTGATCGCGATCGCGAACGTCTCGCTCGCCGGGACCGGCATCTACAACTATCGAGTTACCGAAGGCACGACGGCCGCCGGCGACGTACCGCAACTGGCGGCATCGCTCAGCGCCTATCCCAATCCCTTCAATCCACGGACGGTGTTCAGTTTCACCGTGCCGCAGGCTGGCGAGGTCGTGCTGACGGTGCATGATGTGCGCGGGCGAGAAGTCGCGCGGCTGCTGCACGGCCAGCGCGAGGTCGGCCGCTACGAGACGGCCTGGGAAGCGGACGCCACGGTCCCGGCGGGAGTGTACTTCGGGCGTTTGACCGTGGCCGGGCGGGAATCCGCAGTGTGCAAAGTGACCGTCGTCAAGTAAGGCGAAGTACGAAGCGGCGAAACGATAAAGCGGCGCTGGGATGCGACACGGGATGTTGTTCGCGCCCCGGCGCCGCTTCAGTTCACCCTGCTTCAGAGCGCCGCGCTCACCTGCCTGAAATGGAACCCCGTGATGGCCAGGGTCACAGCCACGCCTAAACGGCTGGGTTGCCGCAGCAGCGTCCGTGTCAGGAACGACCAATACGCGCGCCGGCCGCTGTGGACCACGCCCATCAACCAGAGCGAGCGCACCAGCGCCGCCACGTCGCCGCGGGCGTAGGGAATTCTGGGTCCGCGCGGCCTGTGAGCCGCCAGGAACGTCTGGATGCGCCGGTAGTAGGTTCGCGGTTCATAGAGGCGCTGCATGAGCTGGCGGTAGTTGCGGAGCAGAAAATCGGTATCCAGCCGCGGTTCGAAGTTCAGGCCGGCGCTGGTGTTGTCGCCCGTGCTGTCGCCGCGCAGGCGGCCTTCGCCGGCCAGGCGCTGGTAGAGGCGGGTGCGCGGAACGGCCTGCAAAAGACCCACCATGGCGGTTGCGACGCCGGTCTTCTGGATGAACTCGAACTGGCGCTCGAAGATGTCCGGCTGGTCGTTGTCGAAGCCGACGATGAAGCCGCCGATGACCTCGATGCCGGCCGCCTGGATGGTGCGCACCGCCGTGGCCAGGTCCGAGCGCAGGTTCTGGTGCTTGCGGCATTCGCGCAAGCTCTCGATGCTCGGCGTCTCGATGCCCAGAAACACCTTCTTGAAACCTGCCTCAGCCATCAGTTGCAGCATTTCCGGGTCGTTGGCGATATCCACCGAGGCTTCGGTCATCAGGACCATGCGGCTGCCGCTCCGGCGGCGCCACTGGATCACCGCTCGCAGTAGGTCGCGGCAACGCGGACGGTTGCCGACGAAGTTGTCGTCGACCACGAACGTCATACCGCGCCACCCGCGGGCGTGCAAGGCGTCCAACTCGGCGAGGAACTGGGCGTTGCTCTTGTGGCGAGGGACGCGGCCGTTGAGCGCGGCGATGTCGCAGAACTCGCAGTCGAACGGACAGCCGCGGCACCATTGCACCGACATGCTGGCGTAGTCGCGCGGGTTCACCAGGTCCCAGCGCGGCAACGGCGTGAGCGCCAGGTCAGGGAAGCGCGGCGAGCGGTAGAGCGGCTGCAACGCGCCCGCGGCCATGTCGCCGATCAGCGCCGGCGCCAGTTCCTCGGCCTCTCCCACCACGACGTGGTCGACGCCGAACCGATCGGCCGCGTCGCCGGTGAACGCGGGGCCGCCGGCGATCACGGCCTTGCCCGCCCGGTGGCTGCGTGCGACGATCTCCGCGAGCGACGCTGTCTGCACCAGCATCGCGCTCGTGAGCACGTAATCGGCCCATTGCAGGTCACGGTCGCCGAGTGGGCGCACGTTGAGATCGACCAGGCGGCAGTGCCAGGCTCGCGGCAGCAACCCGGCGACAGTCAACAGTCCCAGTGGTGGATAAGCTGCGCGCTTGCCCACGAAGCGAAGCGCATGGCGCATGCTCCAGAACGTATCCGGAGTGCGGGGCTCGACGAGCAGAATGTTCACGGCGAGCTCCTTTCGGGGCGGTTACGCACAATCTAGCCGCAGGTGAATGGTTTCGCTCGCGCCGTTCTCCTGTTATCATGGATCGTGCGTGCTCCATGTTACGGTAATCGACGGAGGATACTGCTGGACTATGCCGCATCCGCCTGCGTTGCTGTTAGCTTGGTTCACCGCCGCGCTGCCGCCGCCAGCCGTCGCGGGCGCGCCTGCTGCGACGCAGGTGGTTTTCGTCCAGACCACGCTGATGCTTTTGCTGGCATCCGCAATCGGTTTCGTCGGCAGCAGGTTGAAACAGCCGCTGATCGTCTCGTTCATCGCGGTTGGTATCCTCGTCGGACCCTTCGGGCTGGACCTCGTCAACGATCCCCACTCGCTCGAACTGCTCGCCGAGATCGGCATCTGTATCCTGTTGTTCATCGTCGGCTTGAAACTCGACCTGGTCATGGTCCGCACCATGGGCCGGGTCGCGCTCGCGACCGGTCTCGGGCAGGTCTTGTTCACCTCCCTCGGCGGTTTCGGCCTGGCGCGCCTGTTGGGGATGGAGACGACCGCCTCCGTTTATGTAGCCGTCGCGCTGACCTTCTCGAGCACGATCATCATCGTCAAGCTGCTGTCGGACAAACGCGAGATCGACGCCTTGCACGGGCGCATTGCGATCGGCTTCTTGATCGTGCAGGACCTCGCCGTCGTCCTGGCGATGATCGCGTTGTCGGCCTACGGCGCCGGCGCGGCCGGCGAACAGACGCTGCTCTGGAAATTCGGCAACGTCATTCTCTACGGCATTGCGTTCCTCGGCGGCGTGCTGCTTCTGATGCGCCGCGCGCTGCCGTGGCTGCTGGAACAACTGGCGCGCGTGCCGGAGCTGTTGGTCTTGTTCGCCATCGCCTGGGCCGTCGGCCTGGCGGCGTTCGGCGACTGGTTGGGCTTCAGCAAGGAAGTGGGCGCGTTCATCGCCGGCATGTCGATCGCCTCGACGCCGTTCCGCGACGCGCTCGGCGCGCGCCTGATCAGCCTGCGCGATTTCCTGCTGCTGTTCTTCTTCATTCACCTCGGCTCCTCGCTGGACCTCTCGCTGCTGGGCGGCGAGGTCGTGCCGGCCGTCGTCTTTTCGCTGTTCGTGCTGATCGGCAACCCGTTGATCGTCATGGTGATCATGGGGCGCATGGGCTATCGCAAGCGCACCGGTTTTCTGGCGGGGCTGACCGTGGCGCAAATATCGGAGTTCTCGCTGATTCTGATCGGCCTGGGCGCTACGCTCGGCCATGTCGACGCGGCCACGGTCGGACTGGTCACTCTGGTCGGCCTGATCACCATCGGTCTGTCCACGTATATGATCCTCTACTCGGGCCATCTCTACCGGTGGCTGGGGCCGGCCCTGAAGATCTTCGAACGCCGGATCCCCTATCGCGAGGAAACGACTGACGAGCAGGACGCGCTGTCGCTGCCGCGCGTCGACGTCTTGATGTTCGGCCTCGGCCACTACGGCGGCAGCATCGTGCGCGGTCTGATCAAGCGGGGCCAGCGCGTCGTCGGAGTGGACTTCGACCCGCAGATCCTGCGCTACTGGCGCGAGCAACGCGTGCCCGTCCTGTACGGCGACATGGAGGACCCCGACCTGCTCGAGCATCTGCCGATCCGTCGTACGCGCTGGGTTCTGGTGGCGGCCCCGAGCCGGCAGGCGACCACCACGTTGGTCAGCTTGCTGCGCGCTGCGCACTATCCGGGCAAGCTGGCCTTGACGGCGCGCACGCGGGACGACGCCGCGTATTACGAGACGCTCGGCGCCGACCTTGTCCTGCGACCATTCGCCGACGCGGCCGACCAGGCTGTGGACGCCCTGAACGCCGCCATGCACCTTTTGCCGGCCGACAGCGACTGGCCGACCTCACTGCTGGAAGTCCGCCTGGAAACCGGGGCGGTCTGGGCGGGCAAGCCGCTCGGCGAGATCCCGCTGCGAC
>JAQULN010000048.1 GCA_028718575.1 Candidatus Krumholzibacteriia bacterium
CAGGTCGCTACAGGTGGTCATCGCGCCCAGATTGCACCAGCTTCCCAGGTAGGCGTGGCCGATGAAACCGTCGTGCTGTTTGTTGGTGAAATCCAGGAAGGTGCTCTCGGCGATTTCCCCGGCCACACGATTGACCGCTCCGAGCGAAGTTTCGCCGTAGATACTGGCACCGGCCTTGATCAAGCTGCCGCTGCCGACGTACAACGGTCCTTCCAGATAACAGTGGGGCATCACGCGAACATCGCGACCCAGTATGACCGGACCGTGCGACGCGTCGATGGATAGTCCGGGCGCGAGATCGCACCCCGGTCCGACCCAGACCGCCTCGCGGTTCTTGACATGGATGTGCGGCGGCGACGCTTCTCGCCATGACTGCAGAGTCACCGCTTCGTCCCAACGTGTCGCCGCGACGTCGGCCGCGATGGCTCCCCAGATCGTTCGCGCGGGCAGATGTGCGTTGAGTCGCGCGAGGTCTTCCCCGATGGCGACGGCGGTGGCCGCAATCAGATCCCAGATTCGGCGCCAGCTCCCATCGCGGGTGGTCGCGGCGGCCGGAGGCGTTGGCTGCCAGACTGGTGGCCGCCGATCGGTTTGGTGCCAGCAGCCGGATTCGGCAGCGGCGATCTGCCATTGGACCCATGACGCCAGCAGCGCCGCAGCCGACGAGCCACCGGCGGCCAATGCGAGCCAACCGCAATCGTCGCGCCAAGCGATGTCGCGCTGGCCGGCCTCACGCACCACCTCGACGAGCCGATCCCAGCGGTGGCCGAAACGTCCGTTCACTAGTAATAGCCGGTCATCGGCCTCGAGCCGCCGGGTAAGCGCGTCGGCGCCGACCGGATGACCATGGGCAACGGCCAGTTCTTGGAGGAATTCGCGCACCAGTAGATGCGGGGCGCTACCGGTCAGATGAGTGATACGCTCTCGCAGGTTCAGCAACCCGCAGCGCAACTCGCAGACCGGCTGGCTCCAGGCCAAGGGACGAAAACCCGTGACGCTTTCATCTTCGAAAATCACCGCTACCAGGGCCAAGCCGACCTCCTCGCCGCGATTGGCAGCTACCTGCGACCATATACGACCTGCGCATGGTAACTCCCGCGGGCTCGTCAGCCAAGCATTCAGCGGCGTGTGCGGAGACAAACGATCGGCGCCGGTCGATCCTGCTAGGCAAACACGTCGATCAGCAGCCCGAGACAGCGATCGGCCGCGCGCATTGTCGCCAGATTCGCCGAAAAAGCGTGTTTCGCGGTCAACAGGCGAACGGTGGGCCCTAGAAGATCGTTGCCGCCGCCCGACGGCGGGGCCGTGGCGGACGCCCGCGCAGGACCGGCCCGGGCGATATCGGCTGCGGCCTGTTCGAATCGCTGCTGGGCCTGTTGCAGACCCCAGAGAGGCTCGGCGAACCAGCGGACGCTCATGCCATACCCTCCCGCCATTGATATCGGCAGGCGGCGGCCCGGACTTGAGGAAAATCGGCGTCGCGGAGGGAAATGCGTCAAGGCGGGGTTTCACCCGGGCGCCCCGCTATGCTATAATATATCGATTCTTTATTTGTGGTCATCACTACCCGATCGCCGTCGGCGAGGAGTATCCATGCGCACCCTGTTCTGCCTCATTGTCGCCAGCCTTGTGGCCATGTCGTCCATTGCCGCCGCAACGTCCATCCCGGGTCTGGCCGAGGAGGCCCGCGAGTGGGACGTCGACGGGCTCGAGCCTCTATTGCCACATCACGAAACGGTCGCCGAGCGACTCTACTGGCAGGCCAATCCGCACCTGTTACCCGAGCGCGACTCGCGCGACGATCCACCGCCTGCGGCTCCGGTGCGCAACTGCGCCGAATGGGAACCCTGTACTGGTGTTCTCATTCGGTATCCGCTCGGTTTGCCCTACAATCTGCTGCGCGACTTCGACGACGACGTCTTCCTCCATGTGATCGTCTCCAGCTCGTACGTCTCCCAGGCGCAGACCAACCTGGCAGCCAATGGGGTGGACATGGCGCGGGTGCAATTCTTGATTCGCCCGAACGATTCGATCTGGACGCGCGACTACGGCCCTTGGTTCGTCTTCGACGGTCAAGGACAGCTTGCCATCATCAATCACACCTACAATCGGCCGCAGCGCCCGAACGACAACCTGATCCCGTTGTACTTCGCGCAGGATATCGGCGTACCCTGCCACAGCCATTCGATGTACCACACCGGCGGCAACTACATGACCGACGGGGCGCACATCGCCTGCTCGACGCGCCTGGTCTATGACGAAGCTCAGACCTACAACAGCATGAACCAGACCGCGGTGAATCAGCTCATGGGCGATTACTACGGCATCGAAGACTACCAGGTCATGGACTACATCGAATCGGGCGGGATCCACCACATCGACACCTGGGCGAAGTGGCTGGACGAGGAGACCGTTCTCGTCAAAGACGTCTGGCCGACCCACGGGACCTATGCGCCGTTGAACCAGCGGGCCACCCTGATGGCGAGCCTGCAGGCTTCGACAGGACGCAATTACCGCGTGTTTCGCGTCTATTGCTACAACATTGGCAGCAACAACCCCGCCAGTTATACCAACAGCTTGATCCTGAACCGCAACATCTACGTGCCGTTATTCGGCAACAGCACCTACGATCAGGACGCACTCGCGGTTTATCGCGCCGCCGCGCCGGGGTATCTGGTGCGCGGTTATACTTACGCCGGCTTCCTCTCCGACGATGCGCTCCATTGCCGCGCGAAGGGCGTCATGGATACGGGCATGCTCCGAGTCGCCCATACTCCCGTCTTGGCCGATCAGCCGGCCGATCCCGTCGAGATCACGGCGCACATTCGCCCGCACAGCGGAGCCGCTTTAACCTCGGCGGTCGTGCGCTGGCGCCACGGCGCCGGCCCGTGGCAGGAAACAGCCCTGGAACCTGCGGGCGATCCCTGGTCTTATACGGCAGCGATCCCCGCGCCGGCCATCTCTGATAGCACGCATTATTATATCGCTGCGTACGATCAGAGCGGCCGTTCGACCGGCATGCCACGCGTCGCGCCGGCACATTGGTACCGTTTCTTCCACGCCGGCGGGCCGACGTCCGTCCCGCCCGCCGCGGCTGCGGTTGCTGCACTGCATCAGAACCATCCGAATCCCTTCAATCCTGGGACAACGTTCCGATTTGCGTTGGCATATCCGGACTACGCGGAACTGCTTGTGCTTGACCTACGGGGGCGGCGCGTCCGCACGCTCATTGCCGGAGATTGTCCAGCAGGTACGACCGAGGTGTTCTGGGACGGCACCGATGACGACGGCAAACCGGTCGCCTCGGGGATCTACCGCTATCGTTTGCGAGCAGCTGGTTTGCAGTACTCGCGAACGGCCACCCTGGTCAAGTAGGCGTGCCGCAGCAACGCCTAGGCGGCGGTCATGAAACCTCCGCTTGCACATTGCGGCCAGCGCGTCAGGAGTCGTATGATGCGTGATTCGCTCAAGATCGTCGTTGCCTGCCTCTGGCTCGCGTGCGCGGCGCCAGCGCCCGCAGCCGCCCAGACGCCGCTGATCAACGAGTTCATGGGCTCCAACGCCACGACCATCGCCGACGACGACGGCGACTATTCCGACTGGCTCGAACTCTACAACCCGGGCGCCGCAACGTTCGACCTGACCGGCTGTTATCTCTCCGACGACGCCGGCAACCCCCTGCGCTGGCGGTTTCCCGGCGGCAGCGTCCCGCCGCAGGGCTATCTCCTGGTCTGGGCCTCGGGCAAGGATCGCCAGAGCCCCGGCGGCGACCTGCACACCAACTTCGCGATCAGCGCCGGCGGCGAGCCGCTGCTCTTGACCGCGGCCGACGGCACGACCCGCCTGGACGAGGCGGCGCCGCACGCGCTGGCCGCGGACATCTCGTACGGCCGGCTGCCCGACGGCGCGGCCGCGTGGGTGGAGTTCGCCGTGGCGACGCCCGCGGCGTCCAACAGCGGCGGCCTGCAGTACTTGGCGCCGCCGGTCTTCTCGCAGGCGCCGGGATTCTTCACGAACGCGATCACGCTCGCCGTGACCGCGCCCGATCCCGCGGCGGTGATCAGGTACACCCTCGATGGCAGCGAGCCGACCCCGGCGTCGGCGGTCTACACCGAGCCGCTGGTGTTGGACAGCCGCGCCGGCGATCCCAACACGATCTCGCTGATCCCGACGAACTTTCAGGACCCGTCCGATTTCTACGGCTGGCGTCCGCCGCAGGGTGAAATCTTCAAGCTCAACGTGGTCCGGGCGCGGTCGTTTCGCGCCGGGCATGCGCCGAGCGCGATCGCGACGGGGTCGTACATCGTCGATCCGGATCTGGCCAGCCAGATCCCGTTGCCGGTCGTCTCGCTGGCGACGGCGCCGGAGAACTTCTTCGCCGACGATATCGGGATCTACGTGCCAGGCAACACGTATGTCCCAGGCAATTTATGGAGCGGCAATTATTTCCAGGAAAGCGATGCCTGGGAGCGACCGATCCATATCGAGTTGTTCGATCTGCAAGGCAATCTGCTGCTGGCTCAGGACGCGGGCGCACGAATCCACGGCGGGGTCACACGGTTCTATCCTCAGAAGTCTCTGCGGCTGCTTGCTCGATCTCTCTACGGGCCCGCCCGTTTCGACGCCGCGTTGTTTCCAGATCTCCCCTACGAGTCCTACAATTGTTTTCTCGTCCGGAACTCCGGCAACGATTGGGGGCAAAGGGGATTCCGAGACTTTTTGTCTCAGACCATGGTCGCCGATATGGGTTTCGACACACAGGCCGGCCGGCCGGTGATCCACTTCGTCAACGGCGAATACTGGGGCATCGCGAACCTGCGGGAACGTTA
The DNA here is from genome assembly GCA_028718575.1 of Candidatus Krumholzibacteriia bacterium. GTDB lineage: Bacteria > Krumholzibacteriota > Krumholzibacteriia > LZORAL124-64-63 > LZORAL124-64-63 > Glo-17. The sequence goes on from JAQULN010000048.1 coordinate 4,830, forward strand.
TGACCGTCATTACGTCGAACGAGTGTACGGCGTTCCGGCCGATCAGGTCGCGATCATGACCATGCTCAATGATTTGGAAGAAGGTTCGGCCGCCGACCGTCTTCACTACCTCAGCCTGTACAACTATATCGCGTACAATAGTCTGACATCCCCGGAAGCTTTGATGTATGTCGCAGAGAGGATGGATCTGGAGAATTTCGCCGCGTATCAGATCGCAGAGATCTATCTCGCCAATCTGGACTGGCCGGGCAACAACATCCGCTATTGGCGCCGCAGTGTCCCCGAATATGATCCCACGGCGCCCTACGGCCATGACGGGCGCTGGCGCTGGATGATGTACGATGTCGACCACGCCCTGTTCTCGGCGAGCTATAATATGCTGGCGCAGGCGACCGCCGGCGACGGGCCTAGCTGGCCGAATCCGCCGTGGTCGACGTTGATGCTGCGTCGATTACTCGAGAATGCTTTTTTCCGCCGCGCGTTCATCAACACATTCGCCGATCACCTCAACAGCACCTTTGTCCCGGCGCGACTAATTGGTTTTATCGACGAGTTCTCCTCACTCTATGCGCCGGCGATCGAAGCCTGGCAATACCGCTGGGATGTCGCCTACAACTGGGCCAACGGTGTCCAATACTTGCGTAACGTCGTGACGAGTCGTCCTGCATATCAGCGCCAGCAATTGATCGATCACTTCGAGCTCGACGGCGCCACAACGGTCACGCTCAACGTCAACGATCCCGCCCTCGGCAAGATCCAGCTCAACTCCCTCGTGATCGACGGCGCGCTCGCCGGCCTCGCCGATCCCGCCCAACCCTATCCCTGGAGCGGCGTCTACTTCCAGGGCGTGCCGATCACCGTCACGGCGCTGCCCGAACCTGGTTCCCGGTTCGTGGCCTGGCAGGGTATCGCCGACAGCAACCCGACCTTGACCGTGATTCCATCCAGCAGTTCGCTCAGCTTGACGGCGGTCTTCGAGATCGATCAGAATCCCCCTGTGCCGCTGCACGCCTGGCACTTCAACGACCTGCCGTCGGGCACGTTGACCGCCGTCGCGGCCGACGTGTCCCTGCTCGGCGGCGCGGTCATCACCTACCCCGGCACCGGCGCCGGCTACCTCGACCGCGTCAACCCCGGCACCGACCTCGGCGCCCTGCCCGACACCCCGGCCGGCTACGGCTTGCGCGCCCGCAACCCGTCGGACACCCGCGAGCTCGTGCTCACCGTGCCCTCGACCGGCCACCGCGACCTCGAGCTGCGCTACGCCGTCATGCGCACCGTCAACGGCGCCCAGGAGCACTCGGTGTGGTGCCAGACGACCGGCGGCGGCGCCTGGCTGCCGCTCGCCGAGCACGTCACCGTCACCGAGCAGTACGCGCTGGGAAGCTGCGACCTGGCCACCGTCGAGGGCGCGGCCGACAACCCCGACCTGCGCGTTAGGTTCACCTTCGGCGGCCCGAACGCCCCGGGCAGCGAGGGCAACCAGCGCTTCGACAACCTGACCTTGCTGGGCGTGCCGATCAGCGGCGCCCAGCTGCCGCCGGTGGTCAGCCAGCCGGTGGCGCTGCAGACGGGCTACGAAGAGTGCGAGCCGCTGGCGATCGATCTGACGGGTGTGTTCAGCGATCCCGACGGCGACCCGCTCGTATACGCCGCCACCAGCGATGACCCCGGCGTGGCCGCGGTCGCGGTCGACGGCCATATGCTGGCGATCGTCTGCCTCGGCCGCGGCGACGCGCGGGTGACCGTGACCGCGGACGACGGCCACTTCGATCCTGTGCCGCACGTCTTCCGCGTGCTGGTCTATCCGGCGGCCGCGGTGCTGGCCGACGGCGCGTTCGCGTTCGGCGCCTGGGACCCGGATCTGCCCGAGCGCACCTACCCCGAGCACATGCTCTTCTTGCAGAGCGAGGTGAGCGATCCGATCCTGACCACGCCGCTGCTCTACCCGTACTTCATCCCCCACGACGACTACCACGCCGACGACCAGGGCACGATCGGCTTCCCGTACAACAACACCGGCCGCACGCGGCTCAACGGCCTCGGCGCCGACGGCATCTCGTTCATCAACACCGGCCGCTGGCGCGACCTGGGCGGCGCCCTGCTGGCGCTCGACACCCGCGGCGTGGGCGAGGTAACGGTGGCCTGGCTCGGCGGCACGATCGTCCCCAACGACCGCATCTACGCGATCCGCTTGCAGTACCGGATCGGACAGACCGGCGAGTTCCAGGATGTCGTATTCGGCGATCAGCATGTGCCGGTGGAGTACCGGCGCAGCAGCACGGCCGGCGACACCGCGATCCTGGGACCGCACCGGTTACCGCTCGACTTGGTCAATAAGCCATACGTGCAACTGTTGTGGCGTTACTACCATGTGTCCGGGGCCGCGGGCCCGCGCCCCGAGCTGCGTCTGGACGAGATCCTGGTCGCAGGCGGCGACCCGGTCGCGGTCGGGCCCGAGCCGGCGTTGCCGGCGTTGACGGCCTTGCACGGCAACGCGCCCAATCCGTTCAACCCGGCGACAGTGATCAGTTTCAGCGTGCGCGAGGGCGAGCGCGCCCGGCTGGACATCTATAACGGGCGCGGCCAGCGGGTGCGGTCGCTGGGCAGTTTCCCGGCCGGCTACCACCGCGTCGCGTGGGACGGCACCGACACCGGCGGCCAGCGCTGCGCCAGCGGTATGTACTTCTACCGGCTGAGCGCATCCTCGCGCGCCTGGACCAGGAAAATGCTCCTTGTGAAGTGATAACTGCCGGCAGCGCCGATCGCGCCGCCAAAGGCCGGCCGGCACCAGGAGCTGTCGTCGACTTATTCCCGCCGCCGCCAGCCGCCGACGGCCTCCTTCATGCGCTCGAGCGTCAGATACATCACGGGCACGACGATCAACGTCAGGAACGTCGCGACCGCCAGTCCCCAGATCACCGCCACGCCCATGGGCCCCCACCATTGGCTCGATTCGCCGCTGATCACGAACACCCGGCCCCAGTCGCCCTTCAGCAGACGGGCGAAATCGAGCGTGAACCCCGTCGTCAGAGGAATGAGACCCAAGATCGTCGTGACGGCCGTCAGCACCACCGGCCGGAAACGCGTCATGCCGGCACGGATGATCGCCGCCTCGAGATCGAGTCCACGCACGCGTAGCTGGTTGATATACGTCATCAGCACGATGGCATTGTTGACCACGATACCGGCCAAGGAGATCACCCCCACGCCGGTCATGATGATGCCGAACGGCATACCGGTGACGAGCAACCCCGTAAACACCCCGATCAACGACAACAACACGCTCACGATGATGATCAAGGGCTGGGTGACCGAACCGAATTGCGAGATCAAAACGACCAGAATCAGCATCACCGCTACGGCAAACGCATCCGTAAGGAAATCCTCCGCCTCCTCCTGGTAGCGGCTCTCGCCGGTGTAGGCCAGACGATAGCCAGCCGGCAGCGCGCGAGCCTGTAACGTGGACTTGATTTGCCGCAATAGCGCATTGCCGTTGTAGCCGGGCGCCACCTCGGCCGAAACCGTCACGGTGCGCACGCCGTCGATCCGGCGCACCGCGGCCAGGGCTGTCCGGTATTCCAGATCGGCGAACGCGGCGATCGGTATCGCGTTGCCCTCGTAGAAGACCGTCGCCGTCCGCAGATCCTCCAGCTTCTGGCGGAAGGGTTGCTGGTAGCGCACGACGATATCGTATTCGTCCTCCCCGACGCGATACTTCGCGATCTGATTGCCGTGGAGCGCGGTGCGCACCGTTCCGGCCACGTCCCAGGTACGCAGTCCGTATCGCGCAGCCCGTTCCACATCCATACGCAGCACGACCTCGGGCAGGTCGCGATCGTAGTTGTCCTGGATATTGATCAAGCCCGGCAGCCCAGCGATGCGTTGGCGAATCTCACCGGCGAGTTCGCCGAGCAGTTCGAAATCATCGCCCTTGATCTCGATGTTCACGGGCTTGCCCGTGGGCGGCCCTTCCTCACGCTGTTCGACCGTGATGGCCGCGCCGGTGAATGCCGCCAGACGCCCTCGCAGATCGTCCAATGCGTCGTAAGATGAGCGCGCGCGGTCGATCCGGTCGACGAACTCGAATTGCACCAACGCCTGGTGGGACGGCGCCGAATCACCGCCGAAATCCTCCGCGGCAACGCCGACCGCCGTCGTGTAGGCGACGAGGTCGCCGATCTCCGCCACCTGCGCTTCGACCTGGCGTGCGTAGTTGTCCGTCAGCTCGATGCGAGTGCCGCTGGGAGCCTCGATCACCACCTGGGCCACATTCGGATCGACGGTCGGAAACAATTCGACGCCATGATTGCAGCACACGAACAAGATGTTGACAGCGATGTAGAGCAGGACTACGCCGCCGAGTGTCGGCCAGCGGTGGCGCAGCGACCAGTGCAACGTCGGCTCGTACGTGCGCAGGCCGAAGCCCAGGAGCAGATCGCCCAGCCGGGTACTGCCGCCGCCGGGCCGCGGCTCCCGCAGGAAGCGGGAGCAGAGCACCGGATTGAACACTAGCGCCACGAGCAGCGACGCGCTGAGCGTGATGATCAACGTGATCGGCAGGTATTTCATGAACTCGCCCATGATGCCGGGCCAGAACACGAGCGGACTGAACGCGCAGAGCGTGGTCAACGTCGAGGCCACGACCGCGCCGCTGACCTGCGCGGCGCCGTCGCGCGCCGATGTGGCCGCGTCCTTGCCCTGGCCGCGATGGCGGTAGGTGTTCTCGACGATCACGATGGCATTGTCGACGAGCATGCCGAGCGCCAGGATCAGACTGAACAGGACCACCATGTTCAGCGTGATCCCCAGCGCCCGCAGGACCGCGAACGCGATCAGCATCGAGAAGGGAATCGCCACGCCGACGAATAACGAGTTGGTCAGGCCGAGAAACAAGAACAGCACCGCGACCACGAGAATCAGTCCGCTGATGATGTTGTTCTCGAGATCGTGCAGCAGATCGCGGATCTCGGCCGACTGGTCGCCGAGGATCGACACCTCCGTGCCGCGCGGGAAAGCCGGCGTCTGTTGCGCGATGACCGCCCGGACCTCGTCGGCGATATGGATGATGTTTTCGCCGGCGCGTTTCTTGACGTGCAACGTGACAGCGTCGCGGCCGTTGACGCGCGAGATCGTTTCCCGGTCCTTGATCCCGAAGCGGACCTCGGCCACGTCGCGAATGTAGACGGGCGTCGGCGCGCCGACGTTCACCACGAAATCGAGAATCTCGGCGACGTTGCTCACCTCGCCGGGAACCCGCACCTGATAGTCGTACTGACCCAGCGAAAGCTTGCCGCCCGGAATGGTCAAATTCTGCAACGCAATGGCGTCCTCGACATCCACCAGGCCCAAACCGTAGAAATCCAGCCGTTCGGGATCGACCAGCACCTGGACTTCATTTTCGATTCCGCCGACCAGATCGACCGACAAGATCCCGGGAATCTGTTCGAGCAACTCTTGCAGATCTTCGCCGGTCTTCTTCAACGTGGTCAGGTCATAGTCGCCAGCCAAGTTGATCAACATGATCGGCCAATCGCTCGAGCTGATCTCCACGATCATGAGATCTTCGCGCGTGTCCTGCGGCAATTCCGGTTTGGCGATGTCAACGCGGTCGCGCACGCGCTGCAACGCATCGCTCATGACCACGTCGCTGGTGAACTCCAGGACGATCTGCGATATCCCGTAAGAGGAACTGCTCGTCATCTCGCGCAGGTCGGGCAATCCCTTCAGCTCCCGTTCCAATTTACGGGTGACGAGGTTCTCCATGTCCGTCGGCGCCGTGCCCGCGTACGGCGCCATGACCATCACGAAAGGAATCTTCACATCCGGCGAGGATTCCCGCGGCAGGCTCACGTAGGAGTCGTAGCCCACGACCGTGATGATCGCCATGAAGGCGAAGATCATGGGGTAGCGCCGGATTGCACCGGCGGTGATCTTCATCGCGCGACCTCCCCCACAACCCGCGGGCCGGCGCTCGTCGCCCTGATCAGGTCTGGGTCGGCCTCGTCGGTGCCGTCGCCGAAAGCGACCCGTTCGGTGATATTCACGAGACCGCCGTCGCGCAATGCGCGCTGGCCGCGGACCACCAGCAGATCGCCCGGCGTCAGCCCCTCCTTGACGGCTACCTGCAGGCCCTGGTCCGGCCCCAGTACGATTTGCCGTTTGTGGGCGCGGTCGCCTTCGACCACGAAGACCTGGTGGATCCGCTCGCCGGGCAGGATGGCATCGCGCGGGATGACCACGAGATGGTCCGTCGTGTGTTTTGTCAACCGGGCGCGGCCGATGACGCCAGCGCGGTACGCCAGGTCGCGATTGGCGACGTGGATCTCGAGCGGGAACTTGCCTGTTTGCAGTTCGGCTTCGAAGCCGACCCAAGCTACGACACCCGGCACGGTACCAGGCACACCGGCGACGGCGATCGCCGCCGGCATGCCTTCGTGGACCCAGGCCACCTCGACGTCGGTCAGCGTACCGTTGAGCTTGAGCACATAGGGATCGACGACCCGCGCGACGGTCTGACCCGGTAGAACGAGTTGGCCCGGCTCGACATGGCGGGCGGTCACCAGGCCGGCGAACGGCGCCTTGACGCTCGCGCGGTCGTGGCGCGTCTGGGCGACCTCGACCCGGCTGCGGGACTCAGCAAGCTGAGCAGCCGACTGAAGCTGCTCGAGGCGACTGACCTTGCCGGCCGCGAACAACCGCTCGACCTGGGCGTGGTTGTGCTCCTGGAGCGCGAGCGCCGCCTGGGCGGCCTGCAGTTCGGCGGCCAACAGGCGCCGATCCAGCGTCACCACCGCCGCGCCGGCTGCGACCCGCGCGCCCTTGTCGTGCGCAATGACCGCGACCGTGCCCGCTTCCTCGCTGCCGATGTCCGTGCCCCGCACCGGCGCGAGCGGCCCGGCGAGTTCCAGGAACTCTGTGACCGCGGACGTTT
>JAQULN010000049.1 GCA_028718575.1 Candidatus Krumholzibacteriia bacterium
GTTCGACCAGGTAAAACGTCGCGCCCAGGTGCCGTTGGCATCGCCGAGCCACAACTCGTTCCAGCGTTTGTCTGCGTCGAGGTCGCGGCTGGTTCGCACCCAGGCGATTTGCGCGCCGTCCGGAGAGACAGCCACGGCGCTGAAGGTCGCGGTCTGCAGGAAGTCCGCGATCGAGTAGGCGGCGGGCGTATCCTGCGTTCGGCCCACCAGGGGCGACGCGGCGAACAGGACGAGCAGATACACGGCAAAGCGACAGTGCATGGCTGGCCTCCGATCTGGTAGTTCTAGTCGCCCCACTCCGCCACGAAGATATTCGTCTCACCGGGCCGCCGATTGTGCCGGTTCGACGCGAAGACGAGCCGGGCGCCGTCGGGGCTGAACATCGGAAACCCGTCGAACTCCGCCGTGAACGTGACCTGTTCGAGGCCCGTGCCGTCGGCGTTCACCAGCCAGAGGTCGAATTCGCGGCCGCGCGGGTCGGGGTAGTTCGAGCTGAAGATGATCTGCCGCCCCGAGGGATGGAAGAACGGAGCGAACGAGGCGCAGCCGAGGTCGGTCACCCGGCGCTGGTCGCTGCCGTCGGCATTCATCACGTAGATCTCGAGGCGGCCCGGCCGCACCTTGCCGCGGGCCAGCAGCTCGCGGTAGGCGGCCAGCGCCTCGCCCTCGGGGCGGGAGGCGCGGAACACGATCCGGGTGCCGTCGGGGCTGAAGAACGGTCCGCCGTCGTAGCCGACCCCGTGGGTCAAGCGGCGCAGCGAACCGCCGTCGAGGTCCATCGTGTAGATGTCCAGGTCCCCGTCGCGCAGCGACGTGAACACGATCGTCCGGCCATCTGGCGAGACGGTGGGCTCGGCGTCGTAGGACGGGTTGTCGGTCAGGATCTTCAACTCGCCGGTGTGGGTGTCCAAACGCACGATGTCGTACGGCTGCAGCTGCCAGACATAGCCCTCGCTCATGTCCGGCGGCGGCGGGCAGGCGTGATCATGCAGGTGGGTCGACGCGTAGAGGATGTAGCGGTCGTCCGGCCCGGCGAAATAGCTGCAGGTGGTGCGGCCCAGGCCGGTCGAGACCAGCGCCGACTCGCCGCCCGCGGCGGGCATCACGTAGATCTGGTCGCAGCCGTAGGGCGGCCGGTTGCTCTGATAGACGAGGCGGCGGCCGTCGCGGCTGAAGTAGGCCTCGGCGTTCTCGTGGCCGTCGGTCAGCATGGTCAGCGACCGGAACCGCACCTCCTGCGGGTGCGGCGCGACGGCGCGGGGAATGGCGCCGGCCAGACTGCCTGCCGGACCGCCTTCCGGCCCGCCGGCGTCGTCGCCGGCTTCGGTCTTGGCGCCGGTTGTCGCGGCCGCGATCGCGCCGCCCAGCAGCGCGGCGGCCAACGCGATCACGAACCGACGGTCGATGAGCAAGATCTTCACCGTTCGCTCCTCGGAGGAATTGACGGGGCTACTGCGCCGGTCCCGGATTCGGCAAGGCGGGGTCGCTCTGCCAGCGCTCGATGCGCACGCCGCGTTGCGCGAGCGCGGCGAGCAATTTCTCGGCGGGGATGATGGTTTCCTGCGGGACGGCGCCGGGCGCGCTGACTTCGCCGGCGGCGAGCATACGGGCGATGATCGCCGCCGGGAAGCCGGTCATCCGGGTCATCGCCGACAGGCCGGTCGTTGGATCGTTGCGGTCGATGATGCGGATGGTCTCGCGCCGCGCGCGCGGCGGCGACCCGCCAGCGCCGGCGGCGGTGAACCCTTCCGCCTCGGCCAGGAGCAGCACGACGTCGTCGCCCTCGCGCGGCAGCACGGCCTCGAACCGTTGGGCGAGCAGGTTGCGCGGCGCCACCCACGCCCCGTCGACCGCGATCGGTTCGCTGCTCGTCAGGCCCAGATCGCGGAGCAGGCGGATCTGCTCGCAGTGTCCGCGGTAGCGGATGGTCTTGTAGTCCAGGTTGCGCACCCGACCGTGCAGCGATTGCGGCAGGGTGGACGTGCCGCCGCTGGTCTGGAACGCTTCCAACTCGCCGAACGGCGGCGGGAAGACGAGGGTCGCCAGCTCGGAGAGCCCCGGCACGGTCCGGATCTCGCCCTCGCGGATCACCAGGCATTCCTCGATGTACTCGTTGATCAAACCCTGCACGGCGAAGACGAGCTGGTAGTTCAGCGGCGGATGCGGATCCAACGGCAGTCCGCCCACGCGCAGGCGCACCGTTTCGCAGCGGTCCAGCGACTGCGCCAGATGCCAGCCGAGGATCCCCGCCAGCCCCGGCGCCAGCCCCGTGTCCGGCACCACGGTGACCCCGGCCTGGCGGGCCGCATGGTCGCGCGCGAACTGGCGCGCCACGATCGCGTTGTTGCCGCCGAGGTCCAGGAAGTGGGTGCATTGCGCGATCGCCAGGGCGGTCAGCTCGTCGTTCAGCCAGTAGTTGACCGCGGAAATCGCGACGCTGGCGGCCGCGAACAACGGCGCGAGCGGGACCGGATCCTCGACATCGCCCCGGTGCAGCACAAGGCGCGGGTCGTGCTGCAGCCGCTCGGCAAGGCGGGACAAGGCCGCCGGGTCGCGATCGACCACCGTCAACGCGACCGTGTCCTCGACCTGCCGCAACAGGTCCCAGGCAATCGCCGTGCCCTGCAAGCCGGCCCCGAGCAAGAGATAACGCACGTGGTGTCTCCTTGGCGCCCGGCGGGTGACGGCCAGCCGGAAGCGGCAGCTTAGCAACGGCCGCCCGGACTGGCAAGAGACCGAGGCACAGCGAGCCGGCCGCCGGCCGCGTGCCGGCGCGGTGACATCGCGTTTGACCGGGAGCGTCGCTCCGCGTACCATCGCGGCCTAGACATTCGGGCCGCCGCGCGCGACGGCGTTGCGATCTTCGGCGCAAGGAGCGACCATGACCGGCAAGATCCTGCAGGCGCAATTGCTCGAGCTGATCCGGCGCACGTCGTCGAGGCTCCCGGACGATGTCGTGAGGGTCATCGAGAAGAGCTGGCGCAAAGAGCAGAAAGACTCGAACGCCAAGTATGCCCTCAAGGTGATCCTGGACAACATCGCGATGGCGCGGGAGAACTCCCTGCCGTTGTGCCAGGACACCGGCACGATCATCTGCTACGCCGACCTGCCCGTGTGGCTCGACGAGCCTGGTTTCCGCAAGGCGTACGAGCAGGCTGTCCTGCAGGCCACCAAGGTCGGTTATCTTCGCCAGAATTCCGTCGACTCGCTGACCGGCAAGAACTCGGGCACCAACCTCGGTCCGGGCAGTCCGGTGTTCCATCTGCAGCAGACCAAATCCCGCACGCTCACCGTACGGACGATTCTCAAGGGCGGCGGGTGCGAGAACGTCGGTGCCCAGTACAGCCTACCCGACGCGCGCCTCGGCGCCGGCCGTGATCTGGCGGGGGTGCGCAAGTGCATCCTCGACGCGATCATGCAGGCGCAGGGCAAGGGCTGCGGTCCGGGCATCTTGGGTGTCTGTATCGGCAGCGACCGCAGCAGCGGCTACGTGGCCAGCAAAGAAGAGTTCCTGCGCGCGCTGGACGACGCCAACGAGCATCCCGCGCTGGCGAAGCTCGAGAAACAGATCGTCGCGGACGCGAACCGGCTCGGCATCGGACCGATGGGCTTCGGGGGGGCGACCACGCTGCTGGGCTGCAAGATCACGCACCGCAACCGGCTGCCCGCCTCGTATTTCGTCTCGATCTCGTATATGTGCTGGGCCTACCGCCGCGACGGCTTCCAGTTGTCCGAGGCCGGCAAGATCATCCGCTGGCTCTACTAGGAGGGTGAGACCATGTTGCTCGAAGCTCCGTTCACCGAGGCGAAGATCCGCGCGCTCAAGGTCGGCGAGATGGTCGAGATCACGGGCTTGATCTACACCGGTCGCGACGCCGTTCACAAGTACCTGTACGACGGCGGCAAACCGCCGATCGACCTCACCGACAGCATCATCTACCACTGCGGCCCCGTGGTCGTCAGAGAGAAGGACCGCTGGGTGGTGAAGGCCGCCGGACCGACGACGAGCGCGCGCGAAGAGCCCTATCAGGGTCCACTGATGGAGCGGTTCAAGATCCGCGGCGTGATCGGCAAGGGCGGCATGGGGCCCAAGACCCTCGCGGCGTGCGCCAAGGTCGGAGCGGTCTATCTGCATGCCATCGGCGGCGCCGCCCAGGTCCTGGCCGAGCGCGTCACGGCCGTCGAAGGCGTGCATTTGTTCGAGGAGTTCGGCTCGCCCGAGGCGATCTGGGAGTTTCGGGTCGAACGATTCCCGGTGGTCGTGACGATGGACTCACACGGCCGGTCCCTGCACGACGAAGTGCTGCGGGCCTCCCAAGCGGCTCTAGCGCGGTTGGGTTGACACCTTCGCACCGCGAAGCGAGGAGACTGGATTGAACCAGGGAAACACGGCCGTTGACCAGGATATCAACCTGGCGTCGTTGCTGAACATCTTGTGGCGCAGGCGCCTGCTCGTGCTCGGGTTGCCGGCGCTGGGTCTTCTGGTCGGAGTGCTCTATGGGTTGTTCGGTACGCGGCGCTGGGAAGCGACGGTCACGATCCGTCCCGGTATCACCGCGTTCAGCCCCGAAGGCGCTCCGCATCGCCAGTGGCGGCTGAAGGACATCACGCGCTTCTACGAGAAGCGGCTCTATCGGCCGGAACTGGCGCGCCGGTTGGGGTTGCCGCCCGCCTCGCGCATCGTGATCCAGTCGGAATACGTAGCTCAGAGTCTGCAGGATATGGCCGGCGGCGACGTGATCACGCTCTGGACCACGGCGACCAGCCCGGACCTGGCGGCCGCGTTGCTCGACACGTCGCTGACGCTGTTCGCCGAGTTTGCCGAAGCGGACACGATTTCCAGCCAAATCAAGCTGACCCGCGACGGACTGTTGCTGCAGGTACGTTTACAAGAAGTACGCCTGGCGGCTCTCGCCCAAGAGGAGCAGCGACTGAACCTGCAGATCGCATCCGCTCGTGCGGAGTCTCTGATTGTGGTGGCCGATAGCGAGCGGCTCCGCCTCGATCTGGACCGGCTTGCCCAAGAGCAGCGTCACCTCGAGCAGCGCCTGCTGGTGTTGCGGGAGGAGGAACCGCGCCTGGCGGCCGATTTGACCCAGCTCGACCTGGCGCTGCGCCGGTTGACCGCCGCCGCTGCAACGGAGCGCGAAGTCGCCGCGGATATTCCCAGTTGGGTGCGACGGGATGCTGTTCTGGATAGCGGCAGCGTCCTGGAATCGTTGACGCGCGCCAAGCTGTTGGTGCAGCAGGCGCTGGGCCACAACCGGGCGCGCCAGGACAGTCTGGCGTTCGCGGCCGAGGTGATCCGGCTCGATCACGCGAAGCTGGAGATCCACCGCGAAACCAGCATTCGCGCCAAGGTCCGCGACGCCGATCGCAAGATCGGCGAGCTGATCCTGTCGCGCGATACCGAGCTGCCCGCCAAGCGCCGAGAGATCGATAACACGATCGACGCGGCCCGCGTCAAACTCAGCACGATCGCGCCGCTGCAACGCGTGGGTACGACGGTGGTGTCGGATCGGCCGGTGCGGCCGCGCCCGTTGCGGGCCATCCTGATCCTGGTGCTGGCAGGCGGCGCGGGCGGCGTTTGCCTGGCATTCATCTGGGACTACGTCTCGGCCCATCGCCGGGAGATCTTCCGCTCGTGACGTGTCGTCGACTGCCCGGCGCATGGTGGCGGAACTGCACCGCGCCGCACGCCCGGCGGCCGCTGCAAACCGCGGCGACGCTTGCTCCTCCTGGCGGGAGGGTGTACCTTGGCCGTGGCCTTTAGGCCGTTTTCGCGGCGGTTCCGAAGCGTTTTTTAGTTTTTTGGTGCGGCGCGGCGCCCAGTCACCTGCACGTTGATTCCGAGATGTCGCGTAGGCGAACGCTGACCTTGCTCGCAAGGAGAGCCTGTCCATGATCTATCTGATTCCGATTGCGGGGCTGCTCGCCCTGGGTTTCGCCTGGCAACGCGCCGTCTGGGTGCGGCGACAGGACCCCGGCACCGAGACGATGCGCACGATCGCCGGCCATATCCAGGAAGGCGCGATGGCGTTCCTGGCCCGGCAGTACCAGGTGCTGGCCTTGTTCGTGCTGGCGGTGGCCGTCTTGCTGGCGCTGGGCAACCTGCATCAGGCGGCCTCCCACTGGTTGATCGGCGTCAGCTTCACAGTCGGCGCGCTCTCATCGGGCCTGGCCGGCTACTTCGGCATGCGCATCGCCACGATCGCGAATGTTCGCACCACGAGCGCCGCTCGCACGAGCCTCAACCGCGCCCTGCTGATCGCGTTCGGCGGCGGCTCGGTCATGGGCATGAGCGTGGTCGGTCTGGGTGTGCTGGGGCTCAGCGTGCTGTTCATTATCTACGACCGCAGCTTCGCCGTGACCTGGGGCACCGCCCGGGTGTTGCAGGTTCTGAGCGGCTTCAGCCTCGGCGCCAGTTCGATCGCATTGTTCGCGCGCGTGGGCGGCGGCATCTATACCAAGGCCGCCGATGTGGGCGCCGACCTCGTGGGCAAGGTCGAGGCTGGCATCCCCGAAGACGACCCGCGCAACCCGGCGGTGATCGCCGACAACGTGGGCGACAACGTGGGCGACGTCGCGGGCATGGGCGCCGACCTCTTCGAGAGCTACGTCGGCTCGATCATCGGCACGATGATCCTGGCCACGACCTTCCTGCCCGGCAACCTGAACGCCGTTCTCTTGCCGCTGGCCGTGGCCGGAGTCGGCATCGTGGTCTCCATTATCGGCACGTTCTTCGTGCGGGTCAAAGAAGGCGGCAATCCACAGGCTGCCCTGAACCTCGGCACCTTCGGCGCGGGCGCCATCATGGTGTTGGCCACGCTGGGGCTGGTCTGGGCCATGCTGCCCGCGGACGTCGCGTCGGGCGTCTTCTTCGCCACCGTCGCCGGTCTGGCGGGCGGCATCGCCATCGGCATGCTCACCGAATACTACACCGCCGAGAATCGCGGCCCCGCGCACGCGATCGCCCGCGCCAGCGAGACCGGAGCGGCGACCAATATCATCGCCGGCTTGGCCACTGGCATGTTGTCGACGGCGGCTCCGGTCGTCGTGCTCGGCGCGGTCATCTTGATCGCACACCAGGCGGCGGGACTCTACGGTATCGGCATCGCCGCCCTCGGCATGCTGTCGACCACCGGCATCCAACTTGCCGTCGACGCCTACGGGCCCATCGCCGACAACGCGGGCGGGATCAGCGAGATGTCCGGGCTCGGCGCGGAGGTGCGGTCGCGCACCGATCGGCTCGACGCCGTCGGCAACACCACGGCGGCGATCGGCAAGGGTTTCGCGATCGGTTCGGCGGCCTTGACCGCCTTGGCGATGTTTTCGGCCTACCAGATGGCCGTCGGCCTCGAGAAGATCGATCTGCTCGAACCGCCGGTGCTGGTGGGGTTGTTGCTTGGCGCGATGCTGCCGTTCCTGTTCTCGTCGCTGGCGATGAACGCGGTCGGCCGGGCCGCCTTCGCCATGATCGAAGAAGTGCGGCGGCAGTTCCGTGAGATTCCCGGCTTGCTCGCGGGCCAGGCCAAGGCCGATTACCGTCGTTGCGTTTCGATTTCTACGGCGGCGGCGATCAAGGAGATGATCCTGCCGGGGCTGATCGCGGTCGTCACGCCGGTGCTGGTGGGCTTCGTCGGCGGGACGCACATGCTGGGCGGGCTGTTGGCCGGCGTGACCGCGAGCGGCGTGCTGCTCGCCCTGTTCCAGAGCAATGCCGGCGGCGCGTGGGACAATGCGAAGAAGTACATTGAGGCCGGCCATCACGGCGGCAAAGGCAGCGAGTCGCATAAGGCCGCCGTCGTGGGCGACACGGTAGGGGATCCCTTTAAAGACACCAGCGGACCAAGCCTCAATATTCTGATCAAACTGATGTCCGTCATTTCGGTCGTCATTGCGCCGATGCTCGTGTCTTGATGGATGAACGGCTCGGCCGACGGCCGGCGCGGGACCGCGGCAGGCGAGACGCATGGCCATGACTGAAAAGAACTTGAATTCGGGGCACCGTTCGTAAAACACTTCTTGTGGTCGCGAAACTACGGCCGTCCGGGCGCGGCAACGTCATGGAAGTGTGCAATCTAAAAATATTATCCGAAATATCTAGATTCCGCAGTAATTGGCCTAGTAAAAATTAAGATTTCTGTATTTTTTTCCTCTAGAACAGCGCGGCGAAGTCTGCTATAGTGACTGAAGTTCGAGGGGAGCGGTCGGTCTTGCAGACCCGCCCTGCGGCCGGCCCTGGCAACGCAGCCTTCGGGCGTGACGGCCACCCCGCCGCAACATGGGCCATTCGGCCCGGGTTTTCTCAAACGTCCCTGTCGATTGCAGGGATAATAGGAAGGAAGACTAGCCATGCGTAAACTGCTAGCGTTTGCCATGATGCTGACATTGGTTGGCACGGCGATGGCGTACGACCTGGGCAACGCCGATCCCAGGCCCGCGAAGCCGGCCGACAACTCGGTCTACACGCCGCCGGACGTTCCTCGCCAGGGTGGCGACACCATCCTGACCGCCGTTCCGATCACGCTGTTTGACGGCGCGCAGTACACCGGCACCACGGTGGGCTACCTCCACGACTACGACGAGGCCTGTCCCTACACCGGCGGCACCGCGCCCGACGTCGTGTACACGGTGACGCCCGACGTGACCAAGGCCTGGGACCTCGATCTCTGCTACTCCTCGTACGACACGAAGATTTACGTCTACGACGTTAACCTGAACCTGATCGGCTGCAACGACGACGCTCACTTCGAGGCCCCCTGCTACACCTACTCCTCGAAGCTGACCGTGACGCTCAACGCCGGCATTGAGTACTACATCATCATTGACGCCTATGGCACCAATTCCGGCGCCTACGTGCTGGACATCGTCGAGTACTTCCCCTGCGAGCTCGAGTGCCCGGGCGGCGACAACTGCTTGGTCGAGGGCGAGCCCCCGCTGGTCAACGGCTACGCGGACGCCTACAACGGCGGCTGCAACAGCCCCGAGTTCGGCGAACCGTTCCAGACCCTGCAGTGCTCGACCATCTGTGGCACGACCGGCTTCTACCTCGCGGCAGATCAGAGCCAGTATCGTGACACCGACTGGTTCTATGTCGAAGTTCCTGCTACCGGCGTGCTCGAGATCACCGGCGACGCCGAGTACATCACCGCGATGTACGAACTCACCGGCACCTGCGCGGCCGGCATGACCGTCGTTCAGAGCATGGAAGTCGGCCCCTGCAGCGAGGGCACGATGACGATCGTCGGCGCCGCTGGTTCGCAGAAAGTATTCTGGGTCGGCGCGAGCTGGAACCAGGACGTCCTCTCGAACCCGATGGAATGGGACTGGATCCTTTACACCAACCTGCCTCCGTGCATTATCGCCACGGAGAACGACACCTGGTCCGGCGTCAAGTCGCTGTTCCGGTAGTCTGTCGGTCTGACCTCAGGCGGGACGGTCGCGGGGCCGGGGATGCTTCCCCGGCCCCGGTCTTTGGGGCGCAGTCGCTTCTGGATCGCGTTCGCGGATGATGCTAAAATCGTGGTCGTCCGAGCGGAACGACCCACCACCAGGAGGGAAGATCGACCATGCGTCCACTGCTCGCATTTGTTGCGCTGCTGGCCCTGACTGGCGCCGCTGTGGCGTCCGATTGGGGAGCGGCCGATCCCAGGCCCGCAAAACCGGCCGACCACTCGGTCTACCTGCCGCCCGACGTGCCACGCCAGGGTGGCGACACCATTCTGACCGCCGTTCCGATCACGCTGTTTGACGGCGCGCAGTACACCGGTACCACGGTGGGCTACCTCAACGACTACGACGAAGTGTGTCCCTACACCGGCAGCACCGCGCCCGACGTCGTGTACAAGACGACGCCCACGGTGACCGGGACCTGGGACCTCGATCTCTGCTACTCCTCGTACGACACGAAGATCTACGTCTACGACGTGAACCTGAACCTGATCGGCTGCAACGACGACGCTTACTTCGCCGCCCCTTGCTACACCTACTCCTCGAAGTTGAACGTGACGCTCAACGCCGGCATGGAGTACTACATCATCATTGACGCCTATGGCGCCCATGCCGGCGCCTACTTACTGGACATCGCCGAGTACTTCGCCTGCGTTATCGAGTGCCCGGGGTCGGGGCCTGAGGACAACGTCTTCGTCGAGGGCGAGCCCCCGCTGGTCAATGGCCACGAGGACGCGTACAACGGCGGTTGCGCCAGCTCCGACTTTGGCTTTCCGTTCCAGACCCTGGAGTGCTCGACCATCTGTGGCACGACCGGCTTCTTCCTCAGTAACGACGGCGCCCAGTATCGTGACACCGACTGGTTCTATATGACGATTCCGGCGGGCGGCATGCTCGAGATCACCGGCGACGCCGAGTACATCACCGCGATGTACCAACTCAGCGGCACATGCGAGGGCGGCATTTCCGTCGATCAGGGCATGGAGATCGGGCCCTGCAGCGAGGGCACGATGATGATCACGGGTGCCGCGGGCTCGCAAGTGATACTCTGGGTGGGCGCGAGTTGGAACCAGGACGTCCTCTCGAACCCGATGGAATGGGACTGGATCCTCTACACCAACCTGCCTCCGTGCATCATTATTGCCACGGAGAGCGAGACCTGGTCCGGCGTCAAGTCGCTGTTCCGGTAATAGGTCACGCCTCAGGCTGCCGCGCGACCTCGCGTACCTTCTCGCTGACCAGATCGATCTGATCGGCCGTCAGGTCGCCGTGCATGGGCAGGCTCAGGATTTCGTCCTGGTACCGGTGCGCGACCGGGAAGTCCTGCGGCCGGTGGCCGAGCCGCTCGTAAGCGGCCACGAAGGGTAGGGCCTTCAAGTAGTGCACGCCGGTCTGGATGCCGGCGGCCTGCAAGTGCCGGCGCACCTCGTCGCGGTTGGCGACGCGGATCACGTAGAGGTGGAACACGTGGCGGGCGTCCGGGTGCACGGCGGGCGGGACGCAGACCCCGGCCAGACCCTCGCTGTAGCGCGCCGCTGCGGCGATGCGGGCCGCGGTCCAGGTCTCCAGGTGGCGCAACTTGACCGATAACACGGCGGCCTGCAGGCCGTCGAGGCGGCTGTTGATGCCCTCGCGGCTGTGCACCAGCGTCTCGTGGCGCCCGTGATTGCAATGGCTGCGGACGAACGCGTCGAGCGCGTCGTCGTCGGTGACCACGCAGCCGGCGTCGCCGTACGCGCCGAGGTTCTTGCCGGGATAGAAGCTGTAGCAGGCGCAGGCGCCGAAGGTGCCGGCGCTCTGCCCCTGCCAGCGGGCGCCGTGGGCCTGGGCGGCGTCCTCGACGACTACGAGCCCGTGCTGCCTGGCGATGGCGAGGATCCGGTCCATCGGGCACGGTTGGCCGTAGAGGTGGACCGGCACGATGGCCTTGGTGCGCGGGGTGATCGCCGCCGCGAGGCGCTCGGGGTCCAGATTGTAATAAAGGGGATCGTTGTCCACGAAGACGACATCGGCCCCGGTCGCGGTGATGCCCTCGGCCGTGGCGATGAACGTGTTGGCGGCGGTAATGACCTCGTCGCCCGGTCCGACGCCCAACCCCTTCAGCGCGGTGAACAACGCGTCGGTGCCGTTGGCCACGCCGATGCAGTGCTTGCGGCCGATATAGGCCGCATATTCCTGCTCGAACTGCGCGGCGTACTTGCCGCCGATGAAGGCGCAATCCGCGATGACAGCGGCCAGGGCCTGATCGATCTCCGGTTGGATGCGTTTGTACTGTGCTTTCAGGTCGACGAAGG
>JAQULN010000050.1 GCA_028718575.1 Candidatus Krumholzibacteriia bacterium
GCATCGAGGAGTTCAGTCAAACAGTTCGACAGCAAGAATTTCCAGAGCGAGGTCCTCGAGAGCGCCGTGCCTGTGCTTGTTGATTTCTGGGCCCCCTGGTGCGGCCCCTGTAAGATGATTGGCCCGGTGATCGAGGAACTCGCCAGCGACTACGACGGTCGGATCAAGGTCGGCAAGGTCAACGTAGACGACAATCATCAGCTCGCCGCGCAATACGGGATTCGGGGTATCCCGACCGTGCTGGTCTTCAAGGGCGGCGAGAAAGTCGAAAGCTTCGTGGGCCTGCAGCAGAAAGCCGAGCTCGCCGCGGCGCTAGATAAAAATCTGTAACCCGTCCAGAATGAGTTTGTGGGCGTAATCGTCCCGCGACCTTTGCCGGCGCCGGATCGCTTCCTTCCCGGCGCCGGCGCGCTTGCCTTCCGCCCGCCGCGGTCGCAGATTGGAGCCGGCAGCAGCCCGGCCCCACTCTCGGAAGGTCGCTTCATGTCCGGAATCCTCGCAGGCATCCGCAAGGTCCTGGGCAAAGATCAGCCCCGGCCGAACAACATCGTCTTCATCGTGTTCGACAGTTGCCGCTGGGACGCGTACCAGGCGGCCCGGACGCCCAACCTGGACCGAATCGGCCTGGCCGAGAAGCGCTACAGCTACGCCAGCTGGACCAGCCCGAGTCATTACACCTTCTTGATGGGCATGGTGCCGCACCTGAGCCCGAAGGGCGTGTTCGCGTCCAATGTCTACCGCGAGGAGTTCGCCACCTGGTCGCAGCGGTTAGGCCTGCCGGCAGTCGAGTTCAAGGCCTTCGTGCCCCAGTTGAGTCTGCCGGCGTTCTTGAAGTCGCAGGGTTATTACTGCGAGGGTTGGGTCTCGCTGCCGGTGCTCAATCCCATGACCAGCATGTCGGCGCATTTCGACCGCTACGAGCTGGCGCCGTCGCACAACGACCTGCAGGCGATCTTAGACCGTATCGAATTCCGGCGCGAAGAGCCGAGCTTTTTCTTCATCAACACCGGTGAAACGCACTATCCCTATCTCATCCCGGGCGAATCGGCCGCCGATTTACCCCACCTTTCGGGAGTGCACGGCGTCTTCAAGTCGCTCGACGAATTCCTGAAGAACCCCGGCGCTTTTTTACAGGACCGCAAGGAAGAGGAATTCTTCACCCCTGATCAGTTCCGCGCCTTCTTCGCCAAGCAGATCGCCTGCGTGGAGCATCTCGACAAAGTGGTCGGCCGCTTCCTGGAACGCTGCCCGGCCAATACCTACTTCCTCATCATGAGTGACCACGGCGAACTGTTCGGCGAGGAAGGCTATTTCGGGCACGGCCCGATCTTCCATCCGCTCGTCTTCGAGGTGTTCTACCTCGAGGGTCTCAGACCCTGAGCAGGCGCAGCCATCGCCGGGCCCGGGATCGTGAGATCGTCGCCAGGATGACCGCCGCGAGGCGCGATCGCCGTCTCGCAGCCGCCGCGTCAGCCCAGCACCCGCAGGATCGCCGGCGCCACCTGATCGAGCCCGGTCAAGCCCGTCATGAACTCCCGCGCGCCCGGTCCCCAGGCCAACAACGGAACCGGGTTGCGGGTGTGCGTGGCAACGGTGAGGTCTTCCAGATTGCCGTGATCCGAGCACCACATGAGCAAGGTGTCGGGCGGCAGCTCGGCCAGGATCGCCTCTAGGAACGCGTCCAGGCGCCGCAGTTCGTCCTCGGCCGCCGCGCGGTCGGCGGTGTGGCCGGCGCGGTCGGTGCGGAAGTACTCATAGAGCAGGAAGTCGTAGCGAGGCAGATTGCGCGCCAGACAGGCGCCGGCTTCCGCCGGCGTCAAAAGCGGCGCGGCGAAACCCAAGCGCCGCAGTTCCTCGCCGGTAAAATCCTGGTAGAGCGAGCGTCCGGCCGCCATGTCCGGCACGTCGAAGAACGGCAGGTCGGCGGCTAGGTTTGCGACCGTGGTCGCCGACATGCAGAGCTGCCGGGCGCGCGTCAGCGAGAAGAACGGGGTCCGATAGGTATTGAAGAACACCGGCCGGCGGCCTGCGCGGCGCAACTGCAAGAGCAGCGAGTGTTCGAGCAAGAGTGCGCGCAATGTCGGTCCCGGAAACCCGGAGAGGTGGCGACCCTGGACTGCGGCCGCGTTGATGCCGGTCAAGAGCGTGGTCTGGCCGGTCGCGCTCTGCGGCAGACCCGGCACGCCGAGGCAGGCATCGAGCGGCACGGCCCAGGCGCCGTTGTCCAGCCGGATCGGTGCGCCGGTAAAGGTCGCGTCGGCGATCGCCGACGAGCCTGCGGACACGTCCACCGCCGCTTGGTTCGCGGCCGGCCGCGTCGTTGACGATAACGGCGGCAAGCGCAGGAGCGTTCCGCCGTAACTCCAACCGGGGTTGACCGACGGGTCGTCGCGCCCCCAGCCGAATCCGTCGACGAAGAGCAGGGCCACGCGGTTGGCCGCGCCCATGCGCCTGACCTCCCTGCTCGGCAACCTCCCGCCGACTCGCCGGTCCGGGGACGAACAGAGGCTTCCCGCACCGGGAAGCCTCGCGACGCTTGGTAGCCCCTACGGGACTCGAACCCGTGTTACCGCCGTGAGAGGGCGGCGTCCTAGGCCACTAGACGAAGGGGCCACATAGAAGGTGGTTGCCCGGGGAGGATTCGAACCCCCATCGACTGATCCAGAGTCAGCTGTCCTACCGTTGAACGACCGGGCAATCGTGCCGCCGAATATAGAAAACGCCCCCAGGTCATGCAAGTCCTATTGCCCCTGCGGGCGCCCCGGCCGGGGCAAATGGGCGTGCAAATGGGCGTAGAGGGCTTCCGGACTGGCCAGGTCACTGCCGCGGGTGTCCCAGCCGTGCGGCACCAGGATGAACGGGTCGGTTTGCGGTCCGCCCAGTCCGCCGTGGCTGCTGGTCTGCTCCTCGAAGACCACCACCTTGCGCACACCGGCCAGCCAAGCCCCGTTGAGCACCAGGTCGCCGCTCGCCGGACAGACGACCAGACGAGCCAGTTCGGGCGACCACCGCGCAGGGTCGCCGTAGGCGCGCAGCGGATCGCGGCCTACGATCTCGCCCGTGGCCAGGTTGCGTAGTCCGTCGGCTCCGATGGCCACGGCCTCCCCACTGGCGAGCACCGCCGCGACCAGCCCGACGCCCGGATGCCGGGCCAACGCCTCCACCAGACCGGGCAAATGGTCACGCACGTCCTCCAGCGTCAGTTTCGCCGGAGAACCCTTCAGGTACAGGTGCGCGAGGCAGCCCGACACACAGACCGCGATCTCCGGCATCGCCTGCGGCTGTTCGGGCGGCCGCGACGGCGCCGGCACCGCCGGTAGCGAGCGAAACGCGCGGCTTTCCTGGTCGGCGCCGCTGCCGCGCAGATCGCGAATCCGCCGCAGCGTGCGCTGCCCGCGGCGCACGGCCCAACCGTGACGGTCCCGTCCCGGTTCCATCTCCCGCAGTAGTACGTCGAGGTACGCCGCGTCGCCGGCCGACGCCCCCTGCAGCACTTCCTGGCCCGCGAGATCCGCCACCACCTGGCCGAGCGAGCGGCCGTAGAGCTGCCGGAACGGCAGCGAAGCGGTCTGACCGTGGTCGCTCAACACGACCAGATCGTACGTCGCCGCCGCGTGGCGCCGGGCGTAGCGGCGCAGCTTGTGCAGGTTGCGGTCGTACGCCGCGAGGACGATCTGCGCTTCGTAGTCGTCGGGGCCCGAGTAGTGCGCGATGTCGTCGTAGCCCACGAAGTTGCTGTAGATGACCGGCACGCCGCGCACCACGTCCTGACCCAGCCAGAAGAACGCAGCCTGCCGCAGCACCGAACTGGTGACCGACCCCTGAGCCAGCTTGATCGGGTGATTGCGCAGACGCGGCCGCCCGCGTCGCAGCAAACCGACGGTGCCGAGCAACAACCCGGCCACGTAGTTCCAGGCTCCCGCCAACACGGCGCGGCTGTACGCCGTGGGACTGAGGTAGAACAGGTTCAGATCGGCCTGTTCATCGCGCCGCGTCCCCGGCAGACCCGACATGGCGCTGATCGTCAGTAGTCTTTTCGCGGCGCCGCCCGACAGCAACGAGCTGATGCACGAGCCTCCGGTCAGCAACGGCGGCTCCGGACCGGTCACCATCTGCTCCACTTCCCGCGCCGTGGCGGGGCTGCTGACGACCTTGAACGCCTGCTCTTGACGATCGAACCAACGGTAACCCGGCACGCCGCGCCGATCGCCGTACATGAACCCCGCCTGCACCGCGGGCGTATTCGACGGCAGGCCGCAGTGCCAGCGTCGCAATTGATGCGAACCGCTGGCCAACAGCGCCGAAATGGTCGGCATGCGGCCGCGCCGGATCGCGCGAATGAGCGAGCGGGTGGACAACCCGTCAATCTGGAGGATGATCAGGCCGCGGCCGGCACCCTCGGGCCGGCGCGGTCCCCAACGGCGGCCGATCCGATAGAGCAAGGTCTGCACCAGCGGATACGCCTCGTCCAATCCCAACCAGCCGATGATTGACGTCGCGACGGCGGTCATGACCAGCGTGCCGAACAGAGCATCCTGGTAGCTGGTCACCACCAGGCTGCTGTTAACAGCCGCGGTCCATTTGAGGATCAAGGCGTTGAACAGCAACGAAGGCACGCCGAGCGTCACCAGATTGAGCGGCAAGGTCAAAAACAGGAGCAACGGACGCAGTAGAATCACCAGGATCGCGAACTCGACCGGCACCACTACCGCGACGATCCACCAGCGGGGCAGCGTGGTGTCGAAGTAGAGGCCGGGAAACAAGCTCGTCGCCAGAAGCAGCGCCAGCAGGTAGACCAGCCACACCAGAACGTAGCGACCGAGGATGCCGCCATACCGCCTCACGTGGCTCCTTGGCGCGTCAGCGCCCCTGGAACGACCAGTGTCTCGAGGGGCGCCGGTCCGTCGCGACGGCGCGGCCTCAAGCGCCGGCTGCGCGCTGCAGGCGGGCGATGACGCGGGGGCCGCCCAGCGCCTCCATGACCTCGAAGATGCCGGCGCTGCGCACCTGGCCGCTGAGCGCCACGCGCGCCGGGTGGATCAGATCGCCGGCCGGTACGCCGAGCCCGGCTGCCAGATCCCGCACGACCGCCTCGTAGGCCGCCGCAACCGCGGGCTCCGCGGCCGGCAGGCCCTGCGCAAGCGCCGCGCCGAGCGCCGCCAGATGCGCGCGGTTCGTCGCCGTGGCGACGTGTTCTTGCCAGGCCGCCTCGTCGCGCGGGAAGTCCTCGACGAAAAAGAAACCCAACTGCTCCGGCAGGAGCCGCAAGCTGCTGAAGCGTCCGCCGAGCAAGGCCAATAGCCGATCGACATAGCCGGCCTGATCCGCCGCACCGGGCACCATCCAGGCGGGATCATATACCCAGCCGCGTTCGGCCAACAAGGGCAAGGCGAGCGTGCGGCGTTCCGCGGGCCCCATGCGCTTGAGATGCTGGCTATTGATGTGCTCCAGCTTGTCGTAGTCGAAGGCCGCCGGACTGCTGTTGACCTTCTTGAGCGAGAATCGCTTGATCAGAGCGTCGACCGACAGGACCTCGTCGCCGCCGGCGCCGATCGACCAGCCCAGCAGCGCCAGGTAGTTGACCATCGCTTGCGGTACGATGCCCTGCGCCTGGAACTCCTCGACCGCGACAGCGCCGTGGCGTTTGCTCAGACGCTTGCGGTCCGGACCGAGGATCATCGGCATGTGGCCGAACTTGGGCGGCGGCCAGCCCAGCGCGGCGTAGATCAGCAGTTGTAGCGGCGTGTTGCTGACGTGATCGTCGCCACGCAGCACGTGCGTGATACCCATCGCGTGGTCGTCGACCACGGCGGCGAAGTTGTAGGTCGGAAAGCCGTCGGCCTTCATCAGCACGCGATCGGTGAGCACCGCGTTCTGGAACTCTCGTTTGCCGACCACGATGTCGTACCAGAACGTCACGCCGTCGGCCGGGGTCCGCAGCCGCCATGCGGCCGGCCGGCCGTCGGTCTCATAGGCCGCGACCTGCGCGGCGGTGAGGTCGCGGCAATGGCCGTCGTAGCCGTCCCAGCCGCGGCCGGCGTCGCGCGCGGTCTGCTCGCGCCGCTGCAAGTCCGCGTCCGTGCAGAAGCAGCGGTAGACGTGCCCGGCCGCTCGCAACTGCGCCAGCGTTTCACGATAGAGGGGCCGGCGCTCGCTCTGGAAATACGGTCCCCAGGGCCCGTCCTTGCCCGGTCCCTCGTCCCAGTCCAACCCCAGCCAGCTCAAGCCGCGCAGGATGGCGCCGACCGAGGCCTCGGTGCTGCGCTCCTGATCGGTATCCTCGATGCGCAGCACGAACACGCCCTGCTGGTTGCGCGCGAACAACCAGTTGAACAGCGCGGTGCGGGCGCCGCCGACGTGCAGATAGCCGGTCGGACTGGGAGCGAAACGAACACGCACCTGGGTCTGGCTCATGAGCGGGTCATCCTCTGGGTCTCAAGGCGCCGGCGGCCGCTGCGGGACCTTGACGGGCACGTCGGCGCCCACCGGTTCAGGGCGCAGCGTCGGATCCAACGCGGCCGCCAGCTGCGCCAGATCGCTGCCGTAGAGCTCGCGGCAGACCGCGTCCGGCTGCTCGCCGGCACCGCTGCGGGCCAGCAGCTCGCGCACCTTGCCCAGACCGCCGCGGTTCTCGACCAGCTCCCAGGCCATCAGGAACGCGCTGTAGCCGGCCGTGCGATAACGCACCTTGTCGGTTTCGTCGTCCTCGTGGGCCGGCGCGGCCAGGATCGCCTCGGTTGCGGCCGGCGCGAGGACGATCGGCCGGCTGGCGCGGTACATAGCCAGTTGCGCGTGGAAATGAGGTCCGTCTTCGGCCAGGTACGACGCGAGTCCCTCGCCCAGCCAGGCGGGCAGCTCGGCGCCGCCGGCCAGGTCGGCGATCAGGCGGCGCGCCGTGAGATGGAAGGCGGCGTGCACGGCGAGTCCCCTCGCCAGCAGGGTCTTCGCCGGTTGGATCACGACGACGTCGCCCAGGTCCCGATAGAGGCGGTGAGACGCTTGCTCTGTCTGTTGGCGGTAGCCGTAGAGATCGAACGGGCTGACAATGCGCAGGGTATCGGCGACAGTATGAGCCAAGAGGGCCGTCAGCTCATAGTGCGCCCAATCGAGCGCCTCGATCATCGCAATGAAATTGGTGACATGGACCTCCGCCGGGAACTTCATATGGATGTTCCGGTAGCGGATTTCACTCTCGTCGACGACCAGTACTTCGCGCGGCAGGCTCGTGAATCGCCGCAAGAGGGACTGCGGACCGTAGGGCTGCCCCTCTGCGTCGACGAACGGCGTAAAATCCGGATACGTGTGCACGTGCTTGTGATCGGGATACCCGGCCGCCTGCAACTGCTCGGCGGTGAAGCGCGGGAACGTGCTCGCCGGAGTCAGCGGGGCAAGCTGCGAGGGATGCTCCGGCAGGTTCGCAGCCAGCGCCGCGGCACCGGTCAAGCTCAGGATCGCCAGCGCCGCCCGTCTCAAGATCCGCGCAGTTTCTTGGCTTCCTTGTAACATTGTTGCGCCCTCTCCTTGTTGCCGAGTCCGTCGTAGGCCAGCCCCAGGTTATCCCACACCTCGGCCGTCTCCTCGATCTCGAGAGCCTCGTTATAAGCCTTGATCGCGGCGTCGTAGCGACCCAGACGATACAACGTCACTCCATGATTGAGATGAGCCCGGACATGCCCGGGGTCTTGCTGCCGCAGCGCCATGAACGCCGTGTCGGCGTCGGCCAGCCGACCCGCCTGCATCATGGCAACGCCGCGGTTGTAGGCCGCCTCCCGGTGCTGCGCGTCCAGCGCCAGGGCTTGGTCGTACGCCGCGATCGCCGCGTTCCAGTCCTTCGCCTGCCCTGCGGTCACGCCGAGATTGTATGCCGTGCGGGCGTCAGGTTGAAGCTTCAGCGCTTCCGCGTAGGCCTCCATGGCCCGGCTGTATTGCTGGCGGGCGCGGTATGTCTGAGCCAGCGCCACCCAGCCGCCGGCGAACTCCGGCGACTCGCGCGTCACCCGCTGCAGGGGCGGGATCGCCGCGGCGAATCGCTGTTCCCGTATCAGGCTGACCGCATAGTTGTAGACGATCTCGACCGGGGTGTCCGCGGCTTCGATGATCTTGGCCAGGTACTTGCGGCCTTCCGCCGCCTGGCCGATCTGCAGATAGAGCGAGCCCAGCTTCAGGGCCAAGCCCGGCGTCTCGGGCGCCAGTTCATAGGCGCGTTTGTAGGCCTCGGCAGCTTGCTGCGGTTCATTTTCCGCCTCGTGGATCCGGGCGGTCGCCAGCCACGGACCGGGCCGCTCGGGAAAATCCTGACGGGCCATTCGCGCGGCAACCTTGGCCTGGAACGGATCGCCCGCCGCCAGGTAAGCGCTCACCATGCGCGGCAGCAGGTCGTCCCGCTCGGGCGCCAGCTCGTGCGCCTTGCGATAGAGGTCAACCGCCGTCGCCGCCTCCCCGGCCTCCTCGAGCAGCAAGGCGTCCTGCACGTAGAAGGTGATCAGGTTCGTTTGGATGAGCCTGGCTTCCTGCAGGCCCCCTTGTGCGCCCTCGGCCGCGGCTTTTTCCTGCCAGGCGCGCGCAACCGGCAGCCACGTCTCCAGCACGTCGCGCGCCGCTCGTTCGGAGCCATTCTGCTGCTCCAGGCTGGCCAGCGCCAGCGCCAACCGGCAGGCCTCTGCCGAGGGGCTGCGCCCGATCGCCTGCAGACCATCGCGGTAGGCGGCGCGGGCGGCGCTCACGTCGCCGATCTTGAGATGGGCCTGGCCGAGCAGGCGGTAAGCGTCCAGCGCCTGGCCCCCGCCCAACTCGCGGTACGATTTCAGCTCGGCGATGGCCAGCTCGTGGTCATCCAAGCGCAAGAACACCAACGCCAGGTTGCGATGGAAATCAGGATCGTACGGCTTGACCTGCACGGCGCGGATGAACGCATCCCGCGCCTGGTCCCATTGTTCCTGCTGCGCGTACGCGACGCCCAGGTCGTTGTACAGATCGCCGAGCTGCGGCGTGCGGGGATCACGGGCCTGCAGCGTTACGATCTGCTGGTTGAGCACGCTGATCCGTTCGGCCGGGGATTGCGTGTCCTTGATGTCCAGTTCCACGGTCCAATCCTGGCCCGTCGATCCGGTCTGCCCGAACGCCAGCGGTGCGAATCCGGCACCGATGGATCCGACGAACAAGACGGTCAGCAATGCCGCTCGGAGCATCTCTCCTCCTCGTCGTCCGGGAACGGCGAAACCGCCGCCGTCAACCCACTGAATCTAGACGGCTTCACGCGGTCTGTCCAGCCTGGCCGGCCCGGCGGCCATGGCCGATAGAACCGCTTCCGCAGCTTGACGTTCCTCATTTCGGCTGTTCACTTTGTTGGGATGATTCGCCTCCACGTATTAGGCGCCGGCGGCGCCCTGCCCACAGCCGACCGCGGTCCAGCCGCCTATTGGCTCGAGATCGACGGCCACGGCCTCCTGCTCGATCCCGGGCCGGGCGCCCTCGTGCGCCTGGTGCGCGAGCCGGGCGCGCCCGACGGCGTCGATACGTTGCCCGCGGTCCTGCTGTCGCACCTGCACCTGGACCATGCGGCCGACCTCGCCCCCTTGCTCTTCGCCCTGCACTCGGTGCTGGCGCGACCCGCCCCGCCGCTGCTCGTGGCCGGTCCGCCGGGGTTGGCCGCGTACCTGGACCGCCTGCGCGAACTCTACGGCGACTGGCTAGCGCCGCGCGGGCGCGAGATCGAGATCCGCGAGGTGTCGCCCGGCGAGGCGGTCAGGCTGGCGGGCGGAGGCCGCGCCGAGTGCTTCGCCGTCGACCATCCCGAGGACCGCTTCAGCCGCGTCTGCCTCGGCTGGACATTCAGCGACGCGGCCGGCCGCCGCCTGGTCTACTCCGGCGATACCGGGCCCAGTGACGAGCTGGCGCGGCAGGCGCGCGGCTGCAACTTGTTGCTCGTCGAGTGCACGACCCCGGACGATCTCGCCGTCGCGGGCCATCTGAGCCCGGCGCAGGTCACCGCGTTGGTTCGCGGCGCGCAGCCCGACCTGGTCGTGCTGACCCATTTGTATCCCCTGGTTGCCCGCCTGGCGCCGGACGCTGTCGTTCAGGCGGCATCCGGTGTACGTTGTGTGGCGGCCCGCGACGGCGATGTCTTCATGCTCGACGGGTAGAAGGACGGTAAGCCCATGTCCGTGAACTCTCGGCCGTTGAACGGGGCGCCGGTCGCGCGCCGGCTGCTGCGCAAGGCTGCCGCCAAGACCGCCGTCGCGATCGGTATCGCCGCTGTGCTCATGCTGGCGGCCGCGGCGACCCGGATCGCCGCGGCGGACCAGGACCCGGCCGCGCCCAAACAGCAGCGATGGAGCCGGACAACCGACCGCAGCGAACGGGCCGGCCGCACCGACGCGACCGGTCCGACGGACGCTGTCGAGGTCGTCTTGATCCACGGTCTCGGCGCGTCCGCGGCGATATGGGACAGCTTGAAACCCTTCCTGGGCGGCGCGTACCGGATCTTCGCCTACGAAATCCATGGACACGGTACGACGAAGCCGCTCGCCGACCCCACGATCGACGGCGAGGCGACCGCCCTCGCCGCCTGGCTCGGCGCGCACCAAGTCGAACACCCAATTCTCGTGGGCCACGGCCTCGGCGGCATGATCGCCATGCACTACACGTTCCACCATCCAGACCGCGTCGCACGCCTGGTCGTCATCGACACCGCGCCGCGGCAACTCGCCAGCAGCGAACTGAAGGCCAGCGTCGCCCAGCGATTGCTCGAGGACTACGACCGCTTCGTGGCCAGCCACTACGTCGCCATCAGCACCGACGAGGAGATATGCCGGCGGGCGGTCGACATGGCCCTGCGCACTGACAGCACCAGTTTCGTCTCCCTGCTGCTGAGCAGCTTCGACTGGGATCTCACCGAGCTGCTGGCCCAGAGCCCGGTGCCCATGCTGGTGATCGGCAGCGACGCGTACTTGCCGGATTCAGAGCACGAGGACCAGATTCTCGCCGCCTACGGTTTCGGCGGCGCGCAAAACCTCAGCTTCCGCCGCATCGAGGGCACCGGTCACTATCTCATGTTGGAGAAACCCACCTACGTGGCGTCGGTGATCCAGGTCTGGCTGCGTTCGCTGCGGCGGTGATCCTGGCTCGCAGGCTGTTAACCCTGCAGAGCCTCCAGATCCGCGTCGACCATCCTCCGCACCAGTTCGGTGAACGACAGCGAAGGCTGCCAGCCGAGCTGGCGCCTCGCTTTGCCGGCATCGCCGACGAGCTGGTCGACCTCGGCGGGCCGCATGTACTGGGGGTCTTGCACCACGTAGTCCTGCCAGTGCAGGTTGAGGTGCTCGAACGCGATCTCGAGGAATTCGCGCACCGAGTGCGTCTGGCCCGTGGCGATCACGTAGTCCTCGGGCACGTCCTGCTGCAGCATCTGCCACATCGCCTTGACGTAGTCGCCGGCGTAGCCCCAGTCGCGCTGGGCATCCAGGTTGCCGAGTCGCAGCTCCCGCGCCAGGCCCAGCTTGATGCGCGCCGCGCTGTCGGTGATCTTGCGCGTGACGAACTCGCGTCCGCGCCGGGGGCTCTCGTGGTTGAACAGGATGCCCGACACCGCGTAGAGGCCGTAACTTTCCCGGTAGTTCACGGTGATGTAGTGCCCGTACGTCTTGGCCACCGCGTAAGGGCTCCGCGGATGGAAGGGCGTCAACTCGTTCTGCGGCACTTCGCGGACCTTGCCGAACATCTCGCTGCTGCTGG
>JAQULN010000051.1 GCA_028718575.1 Candidatus Krumholzibacteriia bacterium
GTCGACGTCGGCCGGGCGATTCCGGAGTCCTTGTATCAGGTCGTGGCCGAGATTCTGGCGTACGTTTACCGCCTCCGTAAAGCGTAAGTCTTTGTAGGAGTTTTAATTGGATCAAGACAGGATCATCAGCCGGGACTTGGTGCTGGCCAACAGCAACGTCATGAGCGCGGCCGCGGTGCTGGTCATTCTCGCGCTCATGGTGATCCCGGTTTCACCGTTCGTCTTGGACATCCTGATGACGTTCAGCATCGCCATGGGCGTGGTTGTGATGCTTGTGGCGCTCTACCTCAAAGAACCGCTCCAGTTCAGCACGTTCCCATCGCTGTTGTTGGTGTTGACCCTGTTTCGACTGGCGTTGAACATCGCCAGCACCCGCTTGATCCTCAGCCGCGGGCAAGCCGGCCAGGTGGTGCAGAGCTTCGGCGACTTCGTGGTCGGCGGCAATTACGTCATCGGCGTCATCGTCTTCGTGATCCTGGTCATCGTCAATTTCCTGGTGATCACGAAGGGCTCGACGCGCATCGCCGAGGTCTCGGCCCGTTTCACCCTGGACGCCATGCCCGGCAAGCAGATGGCGATCGACGCCGACCTGAACGCCGGTCTGATCAACGAGCAGCAGGCCCGGCAACGGCGCGCCAAGATCTCCAGCGAGGCGGAGTTCTTCGGCGCCATGGACGGCGCGAGCAAATTCGTCCGCGGCGATGCAATTGCCGGCATCATCATCACGGTGATCAACATCGCCGGCGGGTTCATCATCGGCATGGCGCAGATGGAGATGGCCGCCGCCGAGGCGCTCGGGCGGTTCACGATCCTGACTGTCGGCGACGGCCTCGTCAGCCAGGTGCCGGCGCTGCTGGTCTCGACCGCCGCCGGTCTGGTGGTCACGCGCAGCAGCGGCGATCTGAACTTGGGCCAGGCGCTGACCATGCAGATCTTCAGCCAGCGCAAAGCCCTGGACTTGGCCGCCGGCGCATTGGCCGTGCTAGGGTTGGTGCCGGGCCTGCCGACCGCTCCGTTTCTGACGCTGGCCGGCGCGACGTTCGCGGGCGGACGGTTGCTCGGCAGACGCGTCCACGCAGTCGAAACGGCGCTTGCCGCAGCCGAGCAAGCGGAGGCTGCAGCGGCCCCGGAAACGGCTGCGCCGGGGACGCGCGGCGGCGAACTCTTCGTGCTGGATTGCCTGGAACTGGAGATCGGCTACGGTCTGATCGGCCTCGTGGACGAGGCGCGCGGCGGCGACCTGCTCCAACGCATCGGCAACATCCGGCGCCAGATCAGTAGTGAACTGGGCATCGTGATCCACCCGGTGCGGGTGCGCGACAATCTGCAGCTCGGGGCGCACGATTACGTGATCAAGCTCAAGGGCGTGCCGCTATCGCGGGCCGAGCTCAAGCCGGGCAGTCTGTTGGCCATGAGCACGCGGCAGGACGCGGGCGAACTGGCGGGGACGCCGACTGTCGAGCCGGCCTTCCACCTGCCGGCGATCTGGATCGATCTCGAGCGCCGCCAGGAAGCCGAACTGGAGGGCTACACGGTGGTGGAGGCGCCGGCGGTACTGGCGACGCATCTGGCGGAGACGATCCGCAGCCATGCCGACGAATTGCTCAGCCGCCAGGATGTCCGCGACATGCTGGAGACCGTCCGCGAGTTCGCGCCAGCACTGATCGAGGAATTGATTCCGGACAAGGTCCCGGTCAACACGCTGCACAATGTTCTGCGGGGGTTATTGCACGAGCGGGTTCCCGTCCGCGATATCGTGACCATCCTGGAGACGGTGGCCAACCACCACGCCGCGCACGCCGGTGCGGACTATTTGATCGGCAAGGTGCGCGAGGCCCTGCGCCGCACCATCAGCCAGCTCTACACCGAGGCCGACGGTGCGATCCATGTGATCAGCCTGCATCCCAATACGGAGCAGACGCTCATCGAAGCGGTGCGCCAGAGCGAGCAGAGCGGCCAGGTGGTGCTGGATCCCCGTTTCACGCAGGAGTTTCTCGGGCGGCTCGACGCGACGCTGCGCCAGGCGTACGGCGCCGGCACGCCGCCCGTGCTGCTCGTTCCGACCATCGCTCGCTTTTTCGTCAAACGTCTCATTGAAACCGCATACCCGAACCTGGCCGTGATGGGATACACGGAGGTCGCGGCCTCCGCCAGGATCCAAGCGGCTGGAACGGTGGTGACCCATGGAGTGGCAACGCATGAACAACAAGGCGTCGGCTAGAACGACCGCGGTGGTCGAAGCACCCACGTTGAAGGAGGCCCTACGCCTGGTGCGCAGCCGCCACGGCGAGCATGCACGCGTGATCAGGAGCCGATCGGTGACGCGCCGGCAAGTCGCCGGCCTGGGCCACGAGAAGGTCGTGGAGGTTTTCGTCGAGACTGCTGCTCCGGACTTGCGGGCAGAGCGAGGCATGCCGCCGCCGGTGGTCGATCCGCGGCGACAGGCTGCGTTGACCGGCGAGATCGCCGCCGAGGTCGCGCGAATCGAGGAACTCGTGCGTCAGATCGCCGTTCAGCAGGCCGCCGGCCGCGGCGACGCCGGTTGGCAGGAAAATCCAGTGGCGGCGAGGCTGATCGCCGCCGGCGCCGATCCCGGCGTCGTGGTGCGGCTGGCCGAGCGTTGCCAGGCGGAGACCGGCGCCAAAGCGCACGACCAGCGCGCGCTGTTGCACTACCTGGCGCGCAGCTTGCCGACCGGGCGCGGCGGCTGGGCGGAGATGACCGGCATGCACGTGCTGCTGGGTGCGCCGGGAATCGGCCGGACAGAACTGCTGCTGAAGACGGCCGGCCAACTCGCCGCGCAAGAAAAACAGGTTTTGGTGTTGTGTCTTTCGCCGCGCCATGGCGGCGAGATTCGCCGGCTGCAAGCGGCCGCGGCGGCGGTCGGGTTTGACGCTGCCGTGATCCAGAGCCCGCGGCAGCTCGCGACCGCCGACGAGCACCTTTCAGCCTACGACGTCGTTCTGCTGGACGCGCCGTCATTCGGCGGGGAAGGGGACAAGGAGGCGGCGGGACTGCAGCAGGCGCTCATTCAGAAATCAGCGTACCACCGCCACCTCGTCTTTCCTCTGGATCGCGACTTGCGCGACGGCGGCCAGATGGCGGCCGCGGCCCGCGCTTGGAACTGCGACTGGCTGGCGTTGACGCGTCTAGACCAGACGGCCGCGCGCGGCAAGTTGCTGGACCTGCTCGACCGCCTGCCATTGCCGGTCTCGTTGGTCGGCGACGTGGTTTGGCCGCAAGGAACGCCGCGCCTGGCAGACCCGGGCCATCTCATCGACCTGATGCTCGGCGCCGAGGGCCGACAGGCGTCGGCCGTAGCGTAGGAGCGGGGCATGAAACGTTTGATTCAGACGGTGGCGGTCGGGGCGGCGCTCGTGGCGGTCGCCAGCGGCATCTGGCTGGATTATGGCGCCCTGCTGACCCTCAAACGGGCCGTCGTGGCCTACCTGGCCGCGTACTTCCTCGGAGGAATCATGTATCTGGCCGGCCGCGCGGCACTGCGCGGCGTGCGCGATCCAGACCCGGAGCCCGAGCCCGATCCGCAGGAGGTGGCGCGAGCCGATCGGCAAAGGCGTCGGCAGGTGCGCGCGACCGGCGCGGGGTCGCCGCCGTCGGAGAATAAACCGGCCGCCGGCGCGCTGGAGAACGCCGCGGATGTCCCGGCGAAATCGTCGTGACGTGGGGCCATGGCACGGATTCTGCAAGTTGACGAAGAGCGACGACTTCCTGAGAGGCTGGAACGATGAACGAATTGCCGCAGCCCATTGCAAACCTGGAACTCTGGCAGCGTTACCGTAACCGGGATTGCCAGGAAGCCCGCCAGGAACTTGTGCAAAAATTCGCGCGGATCGTCAAGTATGTGGCGGGGCGCATGGCCATCGGACTGCCCCACTATGTGGAATTCAGCGATCTGATTTCCGCCGGTCTGCTGGGGTTGATCCAGGCGATCGACAACTTCGACTACGAGCGCGGCGTCAAATTCGAGACCTACGCCATCCCGCGGATTCGCGGCGCGATCCTCGACGAGCTGCGCAGCCAAGATTGGTTTCCGCGCTCGTTGCGGCGCAAGGCCAAGCAGATCGAGGAGGTCTATAGTAAGCTAGAGGTTCGTCTCGGGCGACCCGCAACCGATCAAGAAGTCGCCGATGCGCTGCAGATCGAAGTGTCCGAACTCGACGGCTTGCTCGGCGAGGTCGCCGTCGCCACGATCATGTCGTTGGACGCCGACACCTCGGCGCCGGAGAGCGACCAGATCAACAGTCTCGGCGAGTTTCTGGCCGATCCCCGCGCCGAGGACATGGAACGCCGTCTGGCGGCCCAAGAAATGCGCGAGCTCATCGCGGCGCGGATGGCGGAGCTGCCGGAGAAGGAACAGTTGGTGCTGGTTCTCTACTACTACGAGGAACTAACGCTGAAGGAGATCGGCGAGATCCTCGACGTCACCGAGAGCCGCGTCTGTCAGATCCATACAAAGGCCATCATGCGCTTACGCGGTAAGATCCAGCGGCACGAGGGCCAACAGTCGATCGGGCGGCTGACGGCGGAGATCCAGCGGCGGCGCCAGCAGGCGCCGGGCGACCAGACGACGCTCGGCGATCCCGTGCCGAGCCTGGAGACCGTCGATCTGACCGCTTGCCTCGCGGTGATGCCGCTGGCGACCGCCCTGCTTGCGGCCACCATCGGCTTGCCGGGAGTGTGACAAGGAGTTCGCCATGGGCGGCGACGGTGTGTCCATGCCGACAACGCTCAGCCAGTTGGGCCAGGTCGCCAAAGCCCAGGCGCGGACCCAACAGGCCGGCGCTACGGCCGCCGGGCCGACTCACACCCACGAAAAAGAAGATGTCCGTCCGCTCCACAAGGTGCCCGAGGCGGAGAAGAAGGACAAGCAGGCGATCGACGACGGCCGGCAGAACGGCGGCAAGCGCCACGACCGACACGGCGAGTCCGCCGCCGACGAGGATCAGGCGGCCATGTTGAATGCGCCGGCGGACGGGGCGGAGGATACGGACGCGGAAGATCCGCCGCCGGGCGCCGAGCCTGGTCTCGGTATCCTGATCGACACCAAGGCGTGACGGATCGCGGCAACAACGCCGGGATGCGCCAAGGCCCGCCGGCGCGCAGAGGAAAGGACGACGATGGATCTGCATACCGTGCTCGAGACGGCCGCCGCCCAGGGAACGGTCTTCTGGTTCGCCGGCGCCGCGATCGCCGCCGGAACGGCTCTGCTCGTGGTCGCACTGGTGCTGCTGGGGCGTCGGCGGCCGCGGCGGGCCACGACGCCCGCCCGTTCTTGCACGGTGATCCCGGCCGCCGTCGTCCCGGCCACGGGTGGCAGCGACCAGCCCGCCCGGCGGGTCGCCTCGCCGGCCGGGCCCGAGGAGCCCTCCCTGGCGTTGTTGCTGCGCCGCCTGCAGGCGGCGGGAGACCGCCTTGAGGGCATCGCCGGCGAGTTGGCGGCGACGGTCGCGCCCGGGCCGGAATCGGGTCTCAAGGCTACGCTCCCGGACGTCGAATATGTCTTCAAGGCGACGGGACCGTAGCGGTCCCGGCCTGAGGACCTCAGCGTCCGGGAGTTGTGCATGCCGGATTCTGTCGTGACGGCGCCCGCCGGCGTCGACGAGCCGCAGCTCAAGCAGCTGATCATGACCATCCGGGACCTGCCGGCGATGCCGCACGTCGCCAGCAAGGTCTTGGAGCTGTCATCGGATCCAGATACCTCCGCCTCGCTGCTGCAACAGGTCATCGCCGACGATCAAGCCATGACAGCCCGCATCTTGAAGATCGCAAATTCGGCCATGTACGCCTGCAGCCGGCGCATCAAGACGTTGTCGGAGGCGATCGTGATGTTGGGGTTCAACAGCATCCGCTCGCTCGTCGTTACCAGCGCCGCGCGCAATCTCTACTCGAGCGGCGGCGCGCGCATGGGCCTGAAGGAACGGCTGCTCTGGGAACACAGCATCGGCAGCGCCTTCGCGTGCCGCCTGCTCATCGCCGAACGGCACCCGGCGCTCATGGAAGAGGCGTTCCTGGCGGGACTGATGCACGACATCGGCAAGCTGGTGCTGAACCTGCAACTGCCCGACCGTTTCGAAGAAATCGTGCAGATCGTCTACAACGAAAGCCGCGATTTCGACGCAACCGAGCGCGAGTTGTTGGGCTTCGATCACGCCCAGGTCGGCGCTCTGCTCGTGAACAAGTGGAAACTTTCGCCGGTGCTCGAAGAAGTGATCGGGCTGCATCACACGCGCGACCAGCTGGGTGCCGGTCATCCGCTCTTGCTCTACCTGGATCTCGCCAACCAGATCTGCCACAAGTGCGGCATCGGATTCCAGGAGCGATCTGACCTCGCCCTCTGCGAGTCGGACGCCGGCCGGGCGATCGGCTTGTCCGATGCCGAGGTCGGGACGCTGACCGCTCAGCTCCAGCACACGCTGGAGGTGGAGATGGAGGTTTTCATCTGATCCGGACAACGCAGCGCCGCCGCACGCGGCGGCGCCGCCGTCGATCGCCCGGACAAGGAGGTCGGCATGGTAAGCAATAACCAGGTGCCAACGCTCGCGCAGCTACGGGACTCGGTTGCGGACCTGCCCACGATTCCCGAATCGTTGAGCCAGATCCTCCGACTGCTCGAGGATCCCAACAGCGGGGCCCGCGATCTAGCCAGGGTCATCCGCAACGACGTGCCGCTGACGAGCAAGATTCTGCGGTTGAGCAACTCGCCGCTGTATCAGAAGCGGCGCACACTGACCACGGTCCAGGATTGCGTGGCCGTCCTTGGCTACCGGACCGTACGCCAGGTCGCGCTGTGCGTGACCGTGGTGAGTACGCTGGCGCGCGAATGCGAGAGGCGCCAGTCGGTCCTGCGCTACCGCGATCTCTGGCGGCACTGCGTCGATGCGGGCGCGGCGGCCAAGTGGCTGGCGCAACAGATCGGCCATCCTGAGCCGGAAGACGTCTTCACGTGCGGGCTTCTGCACGATCTCGGTAAATTCGTCCTGACCCTGCAGTTTCCGGAACAGTATGCTGCGGTCATCGCTGAACGCCGCACGCGCGGCTGCCGGCTCGTCGATCTCGAGCGCGAGCGCTTCGGATACGACCATGCGCAAGCCGGCGCGGTGCTGGGCGAGGCCTGGAATTTCCCACCCCTGCTGGTCGCGACCTGCGGCGGCCACCACACCTCCGCACGCAACGAGCACGAAGCAAGCGTTGTCGGCCTAGCGGATTATCTGGCCAACACCTTGACGCCCCCGGCGAGCGATCTGGGCTTCGACCAGGCCATGGTCGACGCGGCGGAACTCTACGGCGCCGCCGGTCTCTCGCGCGAAAGCGTCGAGTCGCGCCTGCTCGAGTTGCGTGGCGCGATCGCCGCCTTGGCGCCGCTGCGCCAGCTCGACTGACGCGCCGGGTCGGCGTCTGATGGGCAGTCGCCGGGTCCGTGCGCGAAAAATCCTGGCGAGCGACCGCGTGTCCTGTATCATCCGCCTGGCGGGCGCCCTGACCGGCCCGCCAGGAGCGTGTATGACCGCCTACGAACTCGTGTTACTGAGTCGACAACCGGCGCTCTACGCGGCTGTCGCCGGTTGGAAGCTGCCGCTGGCCGAGATTTACGCCTTCGAGGACGCCGCGGCGGCGGTCTCGCGCGCGGCAGCCGGCGAGGCGGCGATCGTCGTGTTCGACACCCGCGGATTCCCCGCCGCGCGAGCAACACTCAACCGGCTGCTTTCGCTCAGCGGCGACACCGATCTGATCGTCCTCGGTCCCCGGGAAGAACTAGGCGGCGACGATCTGCGTCCCGAGCAAGGCACGGTGCGGTTTTTACCCCCGGACACACCCGCGGTCGAGTTGCAGGCTGTCGTCGAATTGGCGTTGCGTATGCGGCAGGTGCGGCGCGACAGCGGGATCGTGGGCCGATCGCGCGCTGTCAGCCAGATGATCGCGCTGATCGCACAGGCCGCGCCGCTCGACATCAGCATCTTGATCACAGGCGAGAGCGGCACCGGCAAGGAACTCGTAGCCCGCGCCGTCCACCGCCATTCGCGGCGGCGCGGCGGCCCGTTCCTCAGCCTCAACTGCGGCGCGCTCAGCGAAGGCGTGCTCGAGAGCGAACTTTTCGGACACGTGCGCGGCGCGTTCACAGGCGCGGTCGCGGCGCACGAAGGCGTGTTCCAGCGGGCGAACGGCGGCACCCTCTTCCTGGACGAAGTGGGCGAGATGCCGCTGGGTATGCAGACGCGCTTCCTGCGGGCGCTGGAAACCGGCGAGTTCACGCCGGTCGGCGGCAAAGGCATCCAGCGCAGCGATATCCGGTTGCTGGCCGCGACGAATCGCGATCTGACGCGCGACGTGGAAACCGGCCGTTTCCGCCCGGATCTCTACTACCGGCTGCGGGTCATCGTCATCGAAACTCCCCCGTTGCGCGAGCGTCAGGAAGACGTGCTTGTGCTCGCCGATCATTTTCTACAGATGGAGAACCAAAAGCATGGCCTGGCCGTGCGCGGGTTCAGCCGGCATGCGAAACAACTGCTGCGGCAGCATCTGTGGCCGGGCAATGTCCGCGAGCTGCGCAATGTCATACGCGCCGCGGTCGTCATGAAGCAGCGCGGCCTGATCGAGGCGGAGGATCTGCCCGCCGATTTCCAAGCCGCCGGCAACGAACCGTCTCGTTATCTGCCGGTCGTGTCGGGGCTGAGCGGCGCGGATCGGCTCGATCCAGGTGTACTGGCCGCGACCCTGCTCGAATTGCGCCAGGACATCAAGGATATCAAGGCGTATCTGCAGCAGGCGGCCAGTAGCGGATCACATGTCGCCGCGGCGGGCGGTCCGATTCCCGCCGACGGGCGCGTTGTGGAAACGCTATTGCACGAACATGGCCTGGGGCCCGTCGAAGACGGGGGCGATCTGCAGAGCGCCGAGAAAGCGCTCATCGCCGCGGCGCTCACCGCGACTGCGGGCAACCGCCGGCGGGCGGCCGCCAAGCTCGGGATCAGCGAACGCACCCTCTACCGGAAGTTGAAACGATATGATCTGGTGTGAGACGCCGCGTCCTGTGGCCGGAGCGGGCGAGCCCGCGCTTGGCGGGCGCCCCGATCAGTTGTATAATCAAGGAGCAAGGGCTAGCTTACCCGGCCCAACCTACCCCTGGGCAGAGAGGTGATGATGCGAGTCCAATGGATCCGGCGACGGTCTATGGCCGCGCTGGCTGGTGTCCTGATCGCGATGGCGGGTCTGGGCGCGTCAACGGCGGAGGCCGCCAAGTTCGCCGGCGCGTTTATGGAGAACGGGGGCGGCGCTCGGGCGCTCGGCATGGGCGGCGCGTTCGTCGCCGTCGCGGACGATCCGTCGGCCACGTTTTGGAATCCCGCCGGACTGGCCAACATACGGCAGCGGGAAGTCCTGTTCATGCACGCGGAGGTCTTCGGCGGCCTGGTCAAACGAGATTACGCGGCCCTCGCCATTCCCACTGATTGGTCGCTACTGGGCGGCCAGGGCGGCGGGTTCGGCATCTCGCTGATCCGCCTGGGCGTCGACGATATTCCGTTCACGGCGCACCTGGCGGCGGATCTCGACGTCAACGGCAACGGCGTCGTCGATCCCGAAGAACTCTACAACCTGCTGAGTCCGGAGTTTCAGCAGAATATTCGCTACAAGAGCGATCAGGAGTATGGGTTGTTCGTCTCCTACGGAGAACGCAAGGGCGACTGGCTGCTCGGCGGCAACCTCAAGTTCATACGCCAGATCATCGGCGAATATTCGAGTCTCGGGATCGGCGCCGATCTTGCGGCGTTGCGCCCTGGTCTCTGGCGCGGACTGGACTTCGGCCTGAAGCTTCAGGACGTCACCACGACGTACCTGAGCTGGAGCACCGGCACGAACGAAGTCATCTACCCGGCTGTCGTGCCCGGACTGGCGTATCGCTGGCACCTGCCCGACATGCGGCTGGACGTCATCGCAGCATCGAGCTTCGAATGCCGCTTCGAGAACCGTGCCGCTGCCGATCAGTGGTCGGCGGGTTCGTTCAGCTGCAACAGCCACTGGGGCCTCGAGGTCGGCTTCAGCCGCCGCGTCTTCATACGCGGCGGTTTCGACAGCGGTTTTGGGGCGGAGAATCTGACCGCCGGCGCGGGCCTCAATTTGCACCCGATCATTGTCGACTACGCCTACGCCGGTGATACGCTCGACATCGATGAGGTGACGCACCGCATCAGTATGTCGGTACGGTTCTAGCGGGCATCCTCTTTTGATCTCGCAAAGGCCGCAGCGCTCAGGAGTTGTGGCCGGGCGGCCGGTAGGCGGCCAACGTCTGGCCGGCCCGCAGTCGGCTCGGATTGCTGATCCCGTTGACCTGCTGGAGGTGCTTGATCGATACCCCGAGCCGGCGCGCGATCGTGCTCAACGTATCGCCGGGACGCACGTGGTAGGTCACGCGTTCGTAACCTGCCGGGGGCACGTAGCGCCCGCTTTGCTCGGCCCGTTTCCGAACCGCGGCGGCGAGGTCGCGCGGCATGGGGATCAAGAGCTGAGTGCCGGGCCGGATCAGGGTCGACCGACCCATCGCATTGGCTTCCTGCAGCGCCGCGACCGAGGTTCCCCAGCGCGAGGCGATATGGCTGAGCGTTTCGCCGCGCTTGACTTCATGCTTGCGCCAGGTCAGGCGGCGGTCGGCCGGCACCTTGCGCAACGCGGCCGCCGCGACGGTTGCGGTGCCGGGCGGCACGCGGACGATCTGACCGCCGGCGCCCGGCGGGGTGGCGCGCCGCAACAGAGCCGGGTTCAACCGCACGAGTTCCTGTTCACCGACCCCGGCGCAAGAGGCCAAGAGATTGAGATCCGTGGCATCGTCGACCGTCAAGTCTTCCCACACCAAAGGACTCGGCTCCGGCATGGTGAATCCATACACCACAGGATCGGCGACGATGCGCGCCGCGGCGATGAACTTCGGAACGTATTCGACGGTCTGCCGCGGCAGCCGGTAGTCCCAGTAGTTGTCGTGGCCGTTCAGATGCAGCTGGCGGCGGACACGACCTTCGCCGGCGTTGTAGGAGGCAAGCACCAGCGCCCAGTCGCCGAATTCGGCGTAGAGGTCTTTCAGGTAGCGACAGGCCGCACGGGTGGACAGTTCCCAGTCGCGCCGCTGATCCTCCCACCAGTTGATGCGCAAACCATAGCGTCTGGCCGTGCCGGGCATGAACTGCCAGGGTCCGACCGCGCCCGCCGAGGACGTGGCGCGGGTGCTCAGGCCGCTTTCGATCATGGCCAAGCTGATCAACTCGCTCGGCAGACCCTCCGCGGTCAAGATCCCGTCGATGAGGATCTTGACCTCGGCCTTGCGGTCGAGCCAGACCTGGAAGTGCCGCGCGCCCGGTCCCGTGAAATAGTCGACCCAGCGATCGACCTTGGCGTGCTGGACCTTCAGTAGGTCTGCCTGTAGGCTCGGCAGGCGGGTTCCGGTGGCCGGCACCAGGGAATCGGGGAAACCAAAGCCGTCCAGACCGAGGTACGCGATGGTCAGGACCGAGTCCACCGCTTGGGGCGCGGCGGCCGCCGCCGCCTGTTCCGCGAGCAGGCCGCCCAGCAAGACCGTACGCCGTTGCAGGCTGCGGCGACGTTCGAGTTGCAGGGTGTCCGCGATCGCGGGCTCGCTGTCGGTCGTGACATCCTGCAGGGTGAACAGGATATCCCGCGCCAGTTCGAATTCACCCGCCG
>JAQULN010000052.1 GCA_028718575.1 Candidatus Krumholzibacteriia bacterium
CTCTTGAACCGTTACCACCGCACGGCCGTGCATCTGGGCAAGGCGCCGCGGGCGCGGGGGCCGCGCGCCGCGCTGCGGCTCGAGCTGGCCCG
This sequence comes from Candidatus Krumholzibacteriia bacterium, assembly GCA_028718575.1. Classification (GTDB taxonomy): domain Bacteria; phylum Krumholzibacteriota; class Krumholzibacteriia; order LZORAL124-64-63; family LZORAL124-64-63; genus Glo-17. The sequence goes on from JAQULN010000052.1 coordinate 93, forward strand.
CCTGCGCAGCGCCCTCGAAGCGGCGATCGCCAGCGAGGACTTCGAAGACGCCGCGCGCCTGCGGGATCTCATTGCGGAGCATCAAACTCGGCTGGCGGCGGCGCCTGAATTCGACCCGGGAGGCGACGATGTTCCGCGACGGTGAATGGCGGACGCCGCCGGATTGGCTGGCGGGGACCGGGCCGGCGGCCGACATGGTGGTCAGCACCCGGGTCCGCCTGGCGCGCAACCTCGCCGGCGTGCGCTTCCCGCACCGCGACGGGCTGACGCAACTCAATCGCCAGCGCCGCATCCTGAACGAGCAGATCCAGCGCTGTCCGTCCTTCCGGGATGCGTGGTCGCTCGACCTGGCGGTCCTGGACGAGTTGGAGCGCCGGGCCCTGCTCGAAATGCATCTGGCCAGCCCGGATCTGTTGCGCGAACCGGAGGGACGCGGGTTGGTCGTCGCGCGCGATCGCGCCAAAGCGGTGATGATCAATGAGGAAGACCATCTGCGGATCCAGGTGTTCCGCTCGGGTTTCGAACCGTTGGCGACCTGCGAGGAGGCGCTCGCCTGCGACGCCGAACTGGAAACGGAACTCGATTTCGCTTACAGCGAGGAATTTGGTTACCTGACAGCCTGCCCGACGAACGTCGGCACGGGTTGCCGCCTGTCGGTCCTGATCCACCTGCCAGGACTGGTGTTGGGAGGCGAGATCGAGAAAGTTCTCAACTCACTGCGTCAATTGCAGTTCGCTGTGCGGGGTCTCTATGGAGAGGGCAGCGCGGTGCAGGGCGCGCTGTTCCAGATCTCCAACCTGTCGACGCTCGGGCGCAGCGAGCAGGAGCTGGCCGCCGAGTTCGGTCGCCAGGTCGCCAAGGTGGTGCAGTACGAACGCATGGCGCTCGACCGACTCTACCAACGCGACCCGGCGGCGGTGGCCGACCTGGCCCACCGCTCGCTGGCGGTGCTGCAGAACGCCCGCTTGATGTCCAGCCAGGAAGCCTTCGATCGCCTGAGCCAGGTCCGATTGGGCGTGGTCCTGAAGATCCTGCCGCCGATCGGCATGGACCGGTTGAACCTGGCCCTGGTCCAGCACCAGTCCGCCCACTTGCAGCTTCTGGCGGAGCAGACGGGCGCCGCGAGCCAGCGGGGCCGTCTGCGGGCGGAATTCCTGCGTTCGTTGCTCTCCGACCGGTAACTCGGCCCGGCCGGGGCTCGCGCCTCAAGGATCGACCGCGGCGGCCGATGTTGGGGCAGGGCCGGTGCGCCGCTGCGGCGTGGCGCGCGGGCCCCGACCGCAGTATCTTGCCTGGTAAGGACGTCCGGAGTTGCCACGAACGGAGGCGAGGCGGATGAACGATCGATTCACGCAGCGGGTCCGCAAAGTATTGTTCCTGGCCCGCGACGAGGCTGGGCGACTGCAGCACGAATATATAGGCACAGAGCACCTTTTGCTGGGCATCATCCGCGAGGGCGAAGGCATCGCTGCCAACGTCATGCGCCGGCTCGGCCTCGATTTCGAGCGTATCCAACAGGAGATCGAAGCCACGGTCTCGCCGATGAGCGGGCCGGTCTCGATCGGCGAGATTCCGTTCACGCCCCGGGCCAAGAAGGTGCTGGAACTGTCGATCGACGAATCCCGGCTGCACAACCACAAGTATGTGGGCACCGAACACCTGCTGCTAGCATTGATCCGCGAGGGCGAGGGCATTGCCGCCGACGTGTTGAATCGGCTCGGCGCCGATCACGAGACCGTCAAGCGCGAGGTCATGAAAGCGCTCGGCGCAGCCGGCGGACGTCCCGGCGCGGCGGTCAAGAAAAAGGACAAGAAGGAAAATCCCGTACTCGAGCAATTCGGGCGCAACATGACCGAAATGGCCCGGCAAGGCCAGCTGGACCCGACGATCGGCCGCGAGAAGGAGATCGAGCGGGTCATCCAGATCCTCAGCCGTCGCAAGAAGAACAACCCCGTGCTGATCGGCGAGCCGGGGGTGGGCAAGACCGCGATCGTCGAGGGCTTCGCCTCGCGAATCGTGGAGAACAAGGTGCCCGGCGTCTTGCGGGAAAAGGAAATCATCACGCTCGATCTGGCTAGCGTGGTTGCCGGCACCAAGTATCGCGGGCAGTTCGAGGAGCGGCTCAAGCAGATCATGGGCGAGATCCGCGAGAACTCCGACATCATCATCTTCATCGACGAGCTGCACACGATTGTCGGCGCGGGCGGCGCCGAAGGCGCCATCGACGCTTCGAACATGCTCAAGCCGGCGCTCAGCCGGGGCGAGATCCAGTGCATCGGCGCCACGACCATGGACGAGTACCGCAAGTTCATCGAGAAGGACGGCGCCCTGGAGCGCCGCTTCCAATCCGTGATCGTCAATCCGCCGACCGAGGAACAGACGGTCGAGATCCTCTACGGACTGCGGGATAAATACGAGGCCCACCACCGCGTCACGTATTCGGACGAGGCGCTTTCGGGCGCTGTCTACCTCTCGAACCGCTACATCAGCGGCCGCTCGCTGCCGGACAAAGCCATCGATATCATCGACGAGGCCGGCAGCCGCGCGCGGCTCTCGGCGACCGAGGTGCCGCCGGATCTACGGGCCATCGAGACGCGCATCGAGGAAGTGGTCAAAGAGAAGGAAAGCTCGATTCAGGCCCAGGAGTTCGAGAAAGCAGCGCGGTTCCGCGACCAGGAGAAGGAGCTCAAGAAAGAGCTGCTGGATCTCAAGCAGAGCTGGCACGACCAGAAGAGCGAGCGCCAGGTCACCGTCGATCAGCGGTTGATCTGCAAGGTCATCTCCGACATCACGGGGATTCCGATCACCGACGTCGAGGAAGAAGAGACCAAGAAGCTGCTGCGCATGGAAGACGAGCTGCGCAAGTGGATCGTCGGACAGGATGCCGCGCTCGAGGCGGTCTCGAAGTCGATCCGCCGCAACCGTGCGGGCCTGCGCGATCCCAAACGGCCGATCGGCTCGTTCATCTTCCTCGGCCCCACCGGCGTCGGCAAGACCGAGGTCGCTCGGCGCCTCACCGAATTCCTCTTCGGCGACCAGACCTCGCTGATCCGCATCGATATGTCAGAATACATGGAGAAGCACGCCGTCTCGCGGCTCGTCGGCGCACCGCCCGGCTACGTTGGCTACGAGGAGGGCGGTATGCTGACCGAGCGAGTCCGCCGCCATCCGTACTCCGTGATCTTGCTCGACGAGATCGAGAAAGCGCATCCGGATGTTTTCAATATTCTCTTGCAGGTGCTCGAGGACGGCAATCTGACCGACTCCTTCGGCCGTACGGTGGACTTCCGCAACACCGTCCTGATCATGACGAGCAACGTCGGCAACCGCAAGATGCACTCCGGACGCAGCCTGGGGTTCGCCAGCGATGCCGACGATCAGGAGAAACAGAACCAGATCAAGGCGCGCGCCAACATCGACGAGGACGTCAAGAAGACGTTCAGCCCCGAGTTTCTCAACCGCATCGACGAGCGCGTCATGTTCGAATCGCTGGGCCGTCCCGAGCTGCACAAGATCGTGGACATCCTGCTGCGCGACGTGACCCGGCGCCTGGACAACCTGAACATCGAGTTCGAGTTCACCGAGGCCGCCAAGGATATGCTCTGCGATCTCGGCTATGATCCCGCGATGGGCGCCCGCCCGCTGCGCCGCGCCATCCAGCGCTATCTGGAAGACCCGCTTTCGGAGAGGCTCCTGCGCGGCGAGATCACCGGCAACTGCCACCTGCGCATCGATGCCGGCAACAAGCAGCTGCTATTTACCATGGGGCCGGTCGTCAAGACTCCGGTCTGAGACAACGGACAACGCAACCGCGACCCCCGTCAGCACGGCCCCGGACCTCGTCGCGGGGCCGATTCCTTGCTACCCAAGATCCGGCACGTACAGTATATTGCGCCGGCGAGGGCGGACGGCGACGGGAACCGGCGGTCCGCCCGCGTGTTGAAGGCCGCTGAGCGCCGGCCAGTGTCACAGCGGCGGCGCCGCCCACACTGCCACGGGAGCTGACTGCTTGGAGTCCCTGATGCCGTGTCAATGTCCGTCGTCGTTCGGCGCGCTGCTCTTGTGTGGCCTGGCGCTTTGGTCGTCGCCGGTCCGGGCGCAGAGCGAGCTGGACGGCCGCGCCATCACAGCCATCGAAGTAGCCGGCGCGATGACCGTTCACGCCCGGCAGGTGACTGCCTGGGCCGGTCTGGCGACGGAGCAGACGCTCAGCCGCAATCTTACCGCGGGCGCCGTGCGGCGTCTGTTCGCCACCCGCCGTTTCAGCGAGGTCTACATCTACGGCGTGCCCGACGGCGACGGCGTCAAGCTCGTCATCAACCTCCGCGAGTTCCCGCGCATTCGCAGCGTGACGTTCCAGGGCAATCAAAAGGTCAAGGACAAGGATCTGCGCGAGGTCTTTCCGCTGGCGATCGGCCAGTTCGCCAATCCCGCCGCGGTGCAGCGCGACCTGCAGCCGATTCGCGAACATTACTGGGAGAAGGGCTACTATAACGTCGCGGTGCACACCGATTCCTCGCGCGTCGACGCCGGCAACATGCAGGACCTCGTGGTCACCATCGACGAGGGGTCCAAAGTCAGGGTCAAGGCCATCCGTTTCGTTGGCAACGAAAACCTGTCGGCCAAGGGCCTGCGCGGCGCCATGCAGCAGGGAACGACGGGGTTTCTCAAAAGCGGCACCTTCAAGAAGAAGCAATTCGAAGACGACCGCGAACGACTGCACACCTATTGCCGCGATAACGGCTACCTCGATGCATCGATCGACGCCATGGACATCGTGCCACGGCCGGATCGGCCGCAGCACCTGGAGCTGGTTATCCACTTGACCGAGGGCCGGCAGTACCGCGTCGGCGACATCAACTGGACGGGGAACGAGGTTTTCGATGACCTGGCCGTGTCCGAACAAATCTATCTGGAGAAGGACGCGGTCTTCAGGGAGCGCGCTTACCTGCGCACGCTCGAAAACCTGCAGACGCTCTACGCGGACCAGGGCTACATTTACGTCGGCGTCGAACCCCAGCGAGAGCTCCGCGACCAGCGCGTCAACGTGACGTTCAACATCGTCGAAGGTCAGCCGGCCAAGGTCCGCGATATCCGCGTGGCCGGCAATACGAAGACCTACGATCGGGTGCTTCTGCGCGAGTTCCAAATTTTCCCCGGCGATGTCTTCAGCCGGCGCCGCATCGAGTTCTCCGTTCGCGACGCCATGCAACGCGGCTACTTCGAAGAAGTGATGCCTGATTTCCGCCCGGTCGGCGACGGCGGCGATATCGATTTGATCTTCAAGGTCAAGGAGAAGCAGACCGGCCAGTTCATGTTCGGCGCCGCGTACAGCGCCGAGACCGCGGTCTCGGGCTTTATCCAGGTCCAGGAGACGAATTTCCGGGGCAAAGGGCAGACGATCGGCCTGACTTGGCAATTCGGTTCGCGTCGCCGCTACGTCGATCTCAGCTTCACCGAGCCGTGGTTCACGGGGCGGCCGATCGTGATCGGCGCCGATATCTTCGACCGCTACCAGTACAATTACGACGACTTCTACGAGAGCCGCGTGCGCGGCTTCAGCGTGCGGACGGGCATGCGCATCCCCGGCGCGCGCTTTTCGAGCGTCGGCCTGCGTTACGAGCTGTCGCAGACGCGCCTCGGCAACTTCAGCAGCAGTTATGTATCCTATCTCGACAATCTCGAGCGGCGACTCGGCTCCAGCGGAGTCCCGTTCGAGCGCCTGGACCAGGTCGACTGGCCGCGTCTGAAGAGCAGCGCGCGGCTGACCTATACCCGCAACAGCACCGACAATCCGTTCTTTCCGACCAGCGGGTCGCGCTCGACCTATAGTATCGAGCTGGCGGGCGGACCTCTCGGCGGCGAGATCGCCTACCATCAGCACGAGTTCAAGCACTCCTACTATCAACTCATGCCAGCGAACTTCGCGCTGCACGTCCGCGGCGTGTTGGGTGTGATCACCGGTCTTGACGGCGCGGACAACGTTCCCGACTACGAGAAGTTCCGGCTGGGCGGCAACCGACTCTATCCCGTGCGCGGCTACCGTGATCTGGAGATCGTGCCGCGCGACAACCCGAGTTTCATCGGCGGACGCGCCTATTCGATCTTCAACCTTGAGCTGTTGTATCCGCTGACGCGTGCGGTGCAGTTGTTGTCGTTCCTGGACATGGGCGACACCTGGAACAGCCTCGGCGCTGCCGATCTGGCTAAACTGCGCAAGGGCGCCGGGTTTGGGATTCGCGTCGAGGTGCCGATGATGGGGACGATCGGTTTCGACTACGGCTATGGCTTCGATCGCGCCCAGGGACCGAGCTGGCAGCCACACTTCAACATCGGGACCATGTTCTAGTCTGATCCGGACAGGCTGGCGCCGGGGTCCGGCGGATGTTATTCTGCGCGGCAACACGCAAGCGGAGAGCGGCGCCAACGCACTCCGGAAAAGGAGCGATCATGCGGCAAATGTTATCCCGGCGCAGCGGCGCCCTGCTCTTGACTCTGGCGACCCTTTCGCTGCTGGCTCCAGGCGCAGCCCTGGCGGCCAAGCCACTCGGCGTCGTGGATTCCCAGCGGATCGTCGAGGAGTATCCCGTGGCCAAGGATGCGCAGGAGCAGTGGCAGCGGTACGTCCGTGATTTGGAGCGCGAGATCGGCGAAAAGGAACGCGCGCTGCAACGGCTGGTCGAGGAGATCGAGAGTCAGAAAATGCTGTTGGGCGAAGACGCGCTGAATACGCGCTTGCGGGAACTGGACCAGCAGAAAGCCGAGTACTTTCGCTTCCGCGAACAGGCGGATTCCCGCGTGCAGCAGGAGTATCAAGACAAGATCGGCCCGATCATCGACCAGGTGAAAACGATCGCCGAGCGCATTGGCAAAGAAGAAGGCTTCGGGATCATTATTGACAGTGCGGCGTTCACGGTGTTGTACCTGGACCCGGACGTGGACCTGACTAACAAGATCCTGGCCGCCCTGGCGCGCGGGGACCGCGATTGACGGTTCGAGGTTGACAGGAAACGGCTGGATCGGCACATTCTTGATTTGGAGCAGGTTTTCCTTGCGGTCCCCCTTTGCCGTGCGGTAAAGGGGGGCTTGCGTGATCGGAGGAGGCTCGCGTGGAGCCCGTGCGCTTGCGAGACCTAGCGGTCCGACTCGATGCCGAGGTGGTCGGAGACGGTGAGATTTTGATCACCGGTGCTGCCGGTCTCGAACACGCCGGCCCTGGGGACATCACCTTTCTCGCGCGGGCGGCCCTGGCGGGGCGACTCGCCGCTTGTCCGGCCGCCGCATTGATCATCGGGCCGCAGCAGGAAGCGGATCGTCCCGCGCTGCGGGTCGACGATCCGTACCGGGTCTTCGCGAGGCTGCTCAGCCAGCTCGCGACGCCCCTGGACAGGCTGTTTCCGTGCGGCGTGCATCCGACGGCCGTCGTGGATGGGACCGCGGTCTTGGGCAGCGACTGCCGCGTCGGTCCCGGTGCGGTCGTCGGCGCGGGTTGCCGGCTCGGCGACGGCGTGCGGCTGGGGCCGCATGTGGTGCTCGAGCCCGACGTCGTGATCGGCGCCGAGAGCATCTTGTATGCGCAGGTTGTGGTCCGGGAACGCTGCGAATTGGGCCGGCGCGTCATTTTGCATCCCGGTTGCGTCATCGGCGCTGACGGTTTCGGCTATCTGTCCGACCCGGACGGCCCCACCAAGATCCCGCAGATCGGCATCGTGCTCCTGGAGGACGACGTGGAACTGGGCGCCGGCACGTGCGTCGACCGCGCCACCACCGGCACGACCAGGATCGGCGCCGGCACCAAGCTCGACAATCTGGTCCAGGTCGGACACAACGTACAGATCGGCCGGCGATGCGTTTTCAGCGCTCAGACCGGCATCTCCGGCAGCTGCCGGATCGGCGACGGCGTGTTCATGGGCGGTCAGGTCGGCCTTGCCGATCACATTCGAATCGGCGACGGCGTCAAGGTCGGGGCGAAATCGGGCCTGCACAAGGACGTACCTGACGGCCAGACGGTGTTCGGCTACCCGGCGCTGGACGCCGTCGAAGCGATGCGCATCGCCGCCGCGCTGAGGCGCTTGCCGGATCTGGTCAAAGCCGTCAACAAGCTGGAGCGAGGAACTGGCGCCAGCCCGGGCGGCGAGGGAGAGTCCTGAGCATGCTGTGGCTGCAACGCACCGTCGCGCGGGACGCTTCGCTGGAAGGAGTCGGACTGCACACCGGGCAGACGACCCGTTTGACGCTGGCGCCCGCCCCGCCGAACACCGGCTTGGTATTCCGCGTCCGCTGCGCCGATGGCGCGGCGGAGATTCCGGCCTTGATCGAATACGTGCCCGCCGATCAACCGGCCATTCGCAATACGACCCTCGCGCGCGATGGGATCAGGATCTTTACCGTCGAGCACGTGCTGGCCGCCCTCTTCGGCTGCGGGGTGACGAATTGCTACATCGACTTGCAGGGAAACGAGCCGCCGATCACATCCTGCGGCAGCGCGTTGCCGTACGTGGAACTGCTACGGGAGACCGGCATCCGGGACCAGGGCCTGCCCGCCGGCTATTTCCGTTTGCAGTCGACCGTGGCGCTGCGTGAGCGAGGGGTCGAGATCGTCGCCGAGCCGTGCGACCATCTGCGCCTGAGCATGTGGGTTCGCTACGACGATCCGCTGGTCGGCGAACAGGCGGCCACCTTCGAGATCACGCCGGCGGTGTTCAAGCGGGAAATCGCGCCGGCGCGCACCTTCGCGTTCATGCCCGACGTGCTGGAGCTGCGGGCCAAGGGATACGCGCAGGGCGGCAGTTTGCAGACGGCGCTGGTGATCGAAGACGGGCAATTGGCCGGCGGCCAGCAGTTTCGCTTCCCGGACGAGATCGTACGCCACAAGCTGCTCGACCTGCTGGGCGACTTGGCGCTGTTAGGAATGCCCTTGCAGGCGCACGTTCAAGCCAGGCGCACCGGTCACGCGGCCAATACCAGGTTCACGCGCATGCTGGCGGAGCGCGAACGGCGGAGCAACCGCATCTTTCCCCGGCGGCATCCCGACGATTTCGACATCGCGGCCATCCTGGAAGTGATGCCGCACCGCTATCCCATGCTGCTGGTCGATCGTATCGTCGAGCTCGAGCCGGGGCGGCGCGTCGTAGGGCTGAAGAACGTCACGTTCAACGAGCCGTTTTTCCAGGGTCATTTTCCCGGACACCCGATCATGCCCGGTGTGTTGATCATCGAAGCGTTGGCGCAAACCGGCGGGGTCTTGCTGTTGACCGGCCTCGCCGATCCTCGCGGCAAATTAGTCTACTTCAGCGGGATCGACCGGGCGCGCTTCCGCCGGCCGGTGCTGCCGGGCGATGTCCTGACGCTGGTTTGCGACATGCTCAAGTTGCGCGGACCGGTCTGTAAGATCCACGGCACCGCCTACGTGGGCCAGGAGAAAGTAGCTGAAGCCGAGCTCATGGCGAGCCTGGTGGATGCCTGAGGCATTCCTAATTGGCAGGAGGATTGGCACGTGGAACCCATCAGATTCGACCGCGCCGCAGGCCCGCGTCCGGTCCGTCAAGCGGTCATCCACCCGACGGCCGTCGTTCATCCCGAGGCCAAACTGGGTTTCAACGTCCAGATCGGTCCGCACGCCGTCGTGGGTGGCTCGGTGCAGTTAGGCAGCGGTTGTCAGATCGGCCCGGCAGCCGTTCTGGACGGCGCGGTCAGCCTCGGCGAAGATTGCGTGGTGGGCCCGTCTGTGATGATCACCGGCAATACCACGATCGGCCGCGGCAACCGGTTCTTCCACGGGGCGTCGCTAGGCAACGAGCCGCAAGACCTCAAATTCCACGGTGAAACGACCTACCTCGAGATCGGCGAGGACAACATCTTCCGCGAGTACTGCACGGTGCACCTGGCGACCAGCGAAGGTTGCACGACGCGGATCGGCAGCAACAACATGCTGATGGCCTACGTTCACGTCGCGCACAACTGCATCATCGGCAATCGGGTGATCATCGCCAACGCCGTCAATATCGCCGGGCATGTCGAGGTCGAGGATTTCGCGACGATCGGCGGCATGACGCCGGTCCACCAGTTCGTCCGCATCGGCGCCTACAGCATGATCGGCGGCGGCAGCCGGCTGCCCCAGGACGTCCCGCCGTTCATTCGCGTGGCGGGCAACCCGGTCGAGGTCTGTGGCGTCAACAGCATCGGTTTGAAGCGGCGCAACTTCTCGGACGAGGAACTCCTCAACATCAAACAGGCTTACCGGCTGCTCTATCGTTCCGGTCTGAACGTCGGCCAAGCGCTCGAACGCATCGCGAGCGATTGCAAGCTGACCAAGAACATAGAGGACCTCATGGCTTTCATCCGCCGGTCCGAGCGGGGGATCGTCCGCTGAGCCGCAGCCATCGCCCGGGCCTGCTGAAAGGTCGGTCGCGGTGACCAAACCGGCCGCTCCGGTTCCGCACATCTTCCTGTCCTGTGGCGAGGCGAGCGGCGACCGTTACGGCGCCCAGCTCGTCGCCGCCTTGCGCCGGCTGCGTCCCGACGTGCGGATCAGCGCTTTGGGCGGCCCGGCTCTGGCCTTGACGGGCAGCGAAATCGTCGCCGCCAGCGATGAGATCGCGGTCATGGGTTTCGGCGAAGTCGTCAGCCGCATGCGCCCGATCCTGCGCACGCGCCGCTTGGTCTGGCGCCACCTGACCGCCGGTAAGGTCGATGTCGTGGTGCCCATCGATTTTCCGGGTTTCAATCTCGCCCTGGCCGCGCACGCGCACCGGCGCGGACTGCCCGTGTTTTACGTCGTGCCACCACAACTCTGGGCTTGGGGCGCCTGGCGGTTGCGCAAACTCCGGCGCGTCGTCACCAAACTGGGCACGATCCTGCCGTTCGAACCGGAGTGGTTCCGGGCGCGCGGACTCGATGTGGTGCATCTCGGCCATCCGCTCATGGAAGACTACGGCGAGTATCCGTTCGAAGCCCGGCGCCGGGCGCGCGAACAACGCCTGCAAGACGCGCAACTACCGGTGACGCTGGGGCTGTTGCCCGGCAGCCGGCGGCAGGAAATCGAACGGCTGCTGCCGGTCATGCGTGTCGCGGCCGGCATGGTCCAATCGTGGCTGGCGCGGCGACGGGTAAGCGTCGTGATCAGCCAGGCGCCGGGCTTTCCGGCACGAGACCTCGCCGACTTGGCCGGTAACGGCGCGGTCATCAGCGACGAGCCGCTGCCGCTCTTGTTGGAGCGGCTTGATGTCGCGCTGGTCTGCAGCGGCACCGCCAGTCTGGAGGCGGCACTCGCCGGCGTGCCGCACGCGGTCGCATACCGGACAAGCGCTTTGAATTACGCTGTTGCTCGCCGGCTGGTGCGGGTTCCCCATATCGGGTTGGCCAACCTCATCTTGCAGCGGACGTTGGTGGCGGAGCACCTGCAGGCGGGTGCCGAGCCGCTGCATCTGGCGAACACGCTATTGAATCTGTTGAACGCGCCCGGCCGCCGGCAGGAGTACTACCGGGGCTGCACCGAACTGCGGCGCCGCTGCGGC
>JAQULN010000053.1:0-7989 GCA_028718575.1 Candidatus Krumholzibacteriia bacterium
GCGAAGCGCAACGCGCCCGGCTTTTCGACGCGCACTGTGACGGACTGCACCGGAAAGCCGGTCACCACCAGGCGGGCGATCTCGGTCGCGAGCTTCTCGACGGTGTAGAACGCCGAACCCTCGACCTACTCGATCACGTCTTTGGCGACCGAGCGATAGTTGAGGGCGTCGGCGATGGCGTCGCTGTCGCCGGCGCGGCGCAGATCCGCCGACAGTTCGAGGTTGATGAGGATATCCTGTCGCTTCTCGCGTTCTTCCGGTTTGATGCCGACGATGCCGCGCAGCAACAGGTTCTTGATCACGATGCGGTCGGGCATGGTCGCCTCCCTTGCCGGCGGCTCAAGCCTGATGCCGGCCGCCGTCGAGGTGGATCGTCTCGCCGTTGAGCGCCCGGTTGCGCAGCACGAAAAGCAGCGCCTGCGCTACATCGTCCAGCGTCGGGAAACGCCGGGTCGGAATCTCCGCGCGCAACGTGTGCAGGTATCCGGCTTCGCCGCCCTCGGGCGGTAGAACCGCCCCGAGCGCCAGTTCGTTGACGCGGACTCCGCGCGGACCGAGCGCCTGCGCCAAGCTGCGCGTGAGTCCGTGCAACGCCACCTTGCTGATCGTGTAGGCGAAATGATCGGGGCCCGGCCGGCCCGCCCGCCAGTCGTTCAGGTTGACGATCACCCCGTCGCGTCCGGCCGGCAACTGGCGGGCGAAATCGCGGCTCAGGATGAACGGCGCCTCGGCGTGGATCGCCTGGTAGCGGCGCCACTCGGCGAGCGTGGTCGTTAGCACGTCGCCAGGTCCGAAAAGCGAGGCGTTGTTGACGAGGATGTCGAGCGGACCGAACGGCGCGGCGGCCTCGGCGATGAGGCCTTCACAGAAGGCCGGGTCGGCGAGGTCGCCGGCGACGAGAGCGGCGCGGCCGTCGCCGGCCGCGATCTCGGCGGCGAGGTCGTGCGCGGCGGCAGCGCTACTGCGGTAATGGATCACCACGCGGATCCCTTGCGCCGCCAGTGCGAGCGCCAGATGGCGGCCGACGCGCCGGGCGCTCCCCGTGATCAGGGCGGTGCGGCCGGCGAGATCTTCCGGATAGTCGTCAGTTTTCGAGTCGCTCATGCCGCCTGCCTTGTCTCGCTCAAACGTTGAGCATCAAGACCGTTGCGCCGTCGCCGCCCCAGGCCGGCGGCGCGGCGCGCCACTGGTCGACGAGTTGCGGATGGGCCTGGCACCAGGCGCGCACCGCCGGACCGAGGACGCCCTCGCCGCCGGGCGAGCCGCGGCCTTTGCCATGGACGACAAGAATCTCGCGTTGCCCCTTCGCGGCATAAGCCCGCACCTGTTGCTCGAGCCGTTGCATCGCCTCCTCGAAGGCGCATTTGCGAAGGAAGATCTCCGGCGGGCGCGGCGGGCGCGCGCGCGCAGAAGGTTGGTCTGTCGCCGCCTGCGCGGCGTCGGCGCGGGACTTTTTGCCTTTCTGACGCGCCTTGAAGCGACCCACATCAAGGCTCCTTGCCCCGCGGTTCGCCCGGCGGCACATCCGGCGCTGCAGGCGCCGGCGCGTCCGCCGCGGCGCCAAGCGGCGCGAGTTCGACTACGGTCGCCCCCCAGGACCCGCCGTCGCCAGGGTGCCCGTAGCTCACGACCGCCGGATGCCGCCGCAGGATCTCATGCACCAACTCGCGCTGCACGCCGATCCCCTTGCCATGGATGATCCGCACCCTGAGGATTCCGCGCTGGCGGCAGAGGTCGAGGTACTCGAGCACCAGTTCACGAACCTCTTGGGGTCGAAACATGTGCAGGTCGAGGACGCCGTCGATCGGCATGGCCACGGGATCGTCGAACAACTGCTCGGGAGCCGGCGTGTCATGGTCATCGGTCATGCCCTCGACCCCTCGCTGGCTGGTGTGTTGACGGTCTGCGCACAGCTTAACTCGATCTGGCCGGAATTTCACGCCCCAGCCCGGATCAACCGGGCATGAGCCGGATCAATCCGCCGCCACCAGATCGCACACGATGACCTGGAACGCGTCGTCCTCGCGGACCGGATCGTCTTGTTCGGTCATGCCGAACGCCGCCCGCGACGTGGAACTGTGGTTGCGCAGGATCACCGCGCGGTTGTCGGGCAGCAGCCGCAAGGCGTCGTACGTGAGATCGCAATCCGCCCGCAGATGCACCTCCGCGCGCAACTCGCCGGCGGGGTCGTGAACGTCGTAGCGCATGACGACGCCGTCGGGCAGCTCGCGGGTCGCAAAGCAAGTGAATACCATGAGCGATCCGTCGGGTCGGCTATGCAGGCTCGTGATCGCGGGCTCGGTATCCAGCAGATGAAAGATGATCTCCTGGCGCACGCCGTTGACGACGACACGTTGGCCGTCGCGGATCTGTTGCTTGTCCTCGGCGGTGCGCCGGTAAGGCCTAAATTCGCGCTCGACCACGCGCACGAGGACGCCGTCGAGCGAGTAGTACTCGAGACGATACGCATCGCGCGCGGCGCTCATCACCAGGAGGTCGTCGGCCGCGAGATCCCACGCAGAATGCGGAAAAAAGGCCTGGCGTTCGTCGTGTGTGTTAGGCTGATAGACATGGACCGATTCCGAGGTCAGGTAGTCGTACGTCCGCTCGCCGGCTTCGTCGAAACGAGATAAGACGCGGTTGAAGTACAGGCGGCTGCTGTCCCTGCGGTCGTCGAGCGTGTATTGGCCCGAGGCGATCCAGCCGTCGGGGACCCGGCGGACATGGAACAGATTCATCGGCGTGCGAGGCGACCAGGCGCCGGCGGCCAAGCCCTCGCGATCGAGGCAGACGATCTTCGCGGGCCAACCGCTGACCACCCCGAGAATCCCGTCGGGCAACACGAACAGGCGAAAAGGGCGCCGGAACTCGCCGGGCCCATCCCCGTCGCGACCCACGGTGCCGCGGAACTCGCCGTCGGGGCTGTAGATCAGGATGTGGCTGAGCTGCGAATCCAGCAGCAGAACGTCGCCGCCCGGCTCAGCCGCGCGGACATGCGAAATGATGCCGATCAGCGGCGCGCCTTCGTCGTCGGCGTCGATCCGCCAGCGCTCGACGAGGACGAACGTGCGGACGACGGGCGGATCGGCGGGACAGCGGACCAGCGGAACGTCGGCCGCCACCGGATCGACCGCGGCCAACAGGCACAAGAACACCAGCAACCATACCAACGTGAACCAGCGCCGCATGATGGGCCCCCCAGCAATCAGTCGCCGCAACAGCGAGATCGTCGCCGATTTCTCCGGTCCGCTCGATCCTACACCGCCGCCGGGACCAGGAAAACCCCGAAAGCGCCGCGTCCGGCGGGCTGTCAGGGACCGCCGTCCGGCCCGCCCGCCCGCAGCCGCGCCAGTCCGAGCAGACACAAACGCAGGATGTGCGCCTCGACCCAGCGGCGGCCGTGCCAGGATGCGAGCGCAGCCAGCGTGGTGCGGCCGGTACGCAGCGGCGCGAGGTCGCCGTCGCGCAGACCCTGAGCGCGGTAGAAGCAATGGTGGGTGAGGTCGGCCAGGACATCGCCCGGCCAGATCGCGAGGTCCGCCTCCAGTTCGACTCTTACCGTCGCCGCGGCCCGCGCCGCGCAGAGCGCAAACGCGCGCCGGTAGTCTTCCTGTAAACCGGAGGGGACACGGTCCCGCGCGCCGCCGTCCGCGACCGCCAGCGACGCCGCCGCGAGCAGCGACCAACCAGACCACTGGGCGAGGTCGGCCATGACTTCGTGAAAGATCCAGTCGTGTAGCAGCTGGGCAACCGTGGCCGGGTCGTCGCACCGCGTCCAACGCTGCGCCGGCTGGCCGCGCCAACTCACCCGGCGGCCGTCCTCCGTCCAGCGCAGAATCACCGGATATAGCGTGCGCTCGCTTTGGCAGAGCAACCGCGCCAGACAGGTCGAGACGCGCACCTCGCGCCCGGGCAAGCAGTACGACACGCGGCGACTGACCGCGCCCGCCTGCGCGTCGAAGCAACGATCGGCGTCGGCGAAGATCAGCACGGCACCGCCTGCGCGCAGAGCGCCGCCGAGCCGTTCCAGTGCCGCGGCGTATCCCGCCGCATCCAGCCACTGCAGACAGCGACCGCGGCCATACCGACGCGCGAGGTCCTCGACGAGCGGCAGCCAGCGCTGGGTGGCGGCGGAGCTCGCCAACACCGTCAGGTCGACGCCGGCCGCGAGGTATGGCTCGAACAGACATGGGTATGGGCCCAGTTGCAAGCTGACGACCACACCGCTTGTCAGCTCCGGCGCGTCCGCCAGCAGACGGCGCCCCTCGGCCAGGCACCCGGCGTCGCCGGCCCGCAGCCGCGCCGGCAGCTCCGCCAGGCGGGCGGCATGGTTGCGGCGGTTGTGCAGCAAGGCCGCCAGATCGCCGATCTCGGCCGCCGGCGCCAGCGCGCGCAACAACCAGAGGTCCCAGTGATGCGACGACGCGCCGGGCGTCACGAATCCGTCGAACCGGCCGAATCGGCGCAGTCAGTCGAACCAGCGCAATCCGCCGCGTCGGCAGCGTCAGCGTCGGCGGCGTTCGCCGCGCCGGCCGGCGGCGCCAAGAGCAGCGGGCAGCGGTCCTTTTCTGCGGCCAACAAACGGGCGGCCAGCAGGTACGTCTGCAATTCGCGGACATCCAGACGGCGCAGATCGAGCTCGAACACGGCACCTTCCTCGTTGACCCGGTTCGTCCAGGCCGGCAACCGAGACGGGTTGCCGGCGTCTTGCGCCGGCGCAATCGCAACGTCGATGCCCAGAGAACAGCGATCCCGGATGACGCAAGAACGACCGGCGACAAAGGGTCCAATGCTCGCCGCAGCCCGGGCCGGCGCGGGGCGCGCGCGGGCGATACCGTGTCAACCGCGATCGGCGGCGGTCTGCGTGCTAGTCGCCGAGCGTAGCCACCGCTTTGTAACCGGCGTGTTTGCGCAGGTTGAACACCCCGGTGTCCAGCAGCAGATACTGTCCCTTGATTCCCTGCAGGACTCCACCGACCTGCGGCGTGCGGTCCAGGGTCAGTCCCTTGACCTTGTCCGGGTAGGCGAGCACGGGATAGGCGAAGCGGTGCACATGGCGCTCCGCAGGTGGTAGCGGCGCCACGTCGAAGGCTTCCAGGAGCGCAAGCACCCGCGAGGCGAATTCGTCCAGGTCGCCATCGCCTGCCGCTTGTCGCAACATACGCGTCCAGTGAGTGCGGTCGGCCAGACCTTGTTCGTCCCGCAGCCGCGCCTCGATCAGGCCCGCAGCGCGGCGATCGGAAAGTACGGCCAGCGGGACGGCCAGGGTCGCGCCCTGGTCGAGCCAGCGCGTCGGGATGTTCTCGCGCCGGGTCAACCCCACCTTGGGCGCCGAGGTGAGCGCGGCGTACAGCACGTGCGGCCGGAAGCAGTGGCGATGCGCGAACTCGTTGTCGCGGCAGGGGTCCTGGGGATTGTGATAATGGCACAACTCGGGCTTGACGATGCAGATATCCGCTTCGGCGCGCGCCTGGAAGCACGGATAACAGAAGCCCTCGCCGAACGTCTTGCGCGTCGACCGCCCGCAGTACACGCAGGCGATGCGGCCGGTGAACTCGAGCCGCACCTGGCGCCCGAGGTAGGGGTTCAGCGGTTGGTCGAGCGCGCGCGCATCCGGCTCCCAGTGACCGTCCGCCAGGGCGTAGACCGCCGGCGCCTCGGCGGTCGCGCCGGGAGCGACCCGCAGTTTACGCAGGGTGCCGCGCCACGTCTCGCTCATACGCGACCTTTCGTTGCGATCTGGGCCCGGGCTCCGTAATCTGGACGGCGCTGCGCCGCCCCCCATCCCGATCCAGGCGTCGATGGAAGCGACCACCGTCACCGAGCACGACCGAACATACTGGCAATACGAATACGCCGCCGCTGCTCGGTACCTGATCCCGCTGTTGCGCGGGTGGAGCATGTCGCGTCCGGGATTGCGCGTCCTGGACGTCGGCTGCGGCGACGGCGGCGGTCTGAGCGCGATGCACGACGTCGGGTTCCTGTGCCGAGGTTTCGACATCGAGCCCCGCCGCATCGCGATCGGCCACGCGCTGCGCGGCGACCGCGCCATCGAGCTGGCCGTCGGCGACATCTTCTGCACCGGCGCGCCGTTTTGCAACGACCGCTTCGACCTCGTCGTCCTGCGCGACGTCTTCGAACATCTCGAGCACAAACCGGCCGCGCTGGCGACCCTGCGCGGCTTGCTCGCTCCGGGCGGCGGAATCCTGATCTCCTTTCCCCCGTACTATTCTCCGTTCGGAGCGCACCAGCAGCTCTTGCGGGCGAAGATCGGCCGCGTCCCCTACGTCCACCTCGTCCCCGGCGCGCTCGAGCGCCTCTTGCCGCGCTTGCGCGGCGAGCATCCGCCGTTCGTGGCGGAGATCCGCAAGCTCAGCCGCATGCGGATGGGAATATCTCGGTTCGAACGACTCGCGCGCGAGGCGAACCTCGCGGCAACGCGCAAGAAGTTCTACCTGATCAGTCCCGGCCACATCCGCTTCGGTCT
Organism: Candidatus Krumholzibacteriia bacterium; assembly: GCA_028718575.1. Lineage (GTDB taxonomy): Bacteria > Krumholzibacteriota > Krumholzibacteriia > LZORAL124-64-63 > LZORAL124-64-63 > Glo-17. Next base: position 6,488 of record JAQULN010000053.1, read on the forward strand.
GCGCCCCTGCTCCGCCGGTCTGTTGGGCCGGATTCCCCTGCTCCGCGAACTGCTGGTGACTGGTGTTGTCTACCTGCTGAAGGATGCGGAGCCGCAGACCTAGCGCGACCCGCGGCCGCGATCACGCGCGACGGCGATCGCGCGACGGCGATCGCGCGGCCGCGTTCACGCGCGGCGCCGTCTGAACAACAGCCGGCCCGCTCTGCGCACCGACCACGTGAGCAAGACGATGACCAACACCAGGCATACGACCGGGACCACGATCGCAAGGATCGCCAGGCCGGCGGCGCCCAAGGTCTCGACTGCAGCCACGAGCGGGTTGGCGAGGCCGCCCGTCGCCGCGCCTGCCTGAGCCCGCAGCAGGGCCGTGCCGCCTTTGGCGAGGCCCGCCGCACCGCCGCCTGCGATGACCGCCACGGGCCACATGACCGCCGGCGGCAAATCGGTCATCACGGCCGCGCTGACGAGAATCCCCGCGACGATCGTCGCCGGGCCGGCAAGCACATCAAGGGCATGGTCGAGGCCGGGAATGAAGTAGGCGAGTGTTTCGACCGCGCATGCCGTCGCGAAGGTGATCAACGCCGGCGTGGTCGCCAGCCACTGGAAACTCTCGGCGAGCGGCAGGTGGCCGAAGCGCGCGACCAGACCTGCGACCAGCAGCGGCACGAAGATGCGGAAACCGGCGGCCGCGGCCAAGCCGATGCCCAGAGCGATGCCGAGCAGCGATTCGAACGTTAGAGTCATCGGGCGTCCTGTTGTCGAATCGGATCGCCGCGCGATCCCTGAGATCCGACGGGAGTATACTCCCGCCCCGACGCCGGGCAACGAGCCATTGCGCGCGGCCGCGCCTCCGTTGCGCCGACCGCGACTTTCGCTCGACCTCCCGCCCGCCGCCCCCTATCCTCCGCCCATGCTCAACCGCATCTGGACCGCGTTCTTCTTCGTCGCCGCGGCGGCGGCCTTGTGGCAGTGGCTGCTGCTGGGCAATGCCGGCGTCTGGCAGGACATCGTCGGCAGCACGTTCGAGATGGCCAAGACGGCCTTCGAGGTGGCCCTCGGGTTGACCGGCGTGATGACCCTCTGGCTGGGGATCATGCGCATCGGCGAACAGGGCGGCGCCGTCGAGCTGCTGGCGCGCGCGTTCCGGCCCCTCTTGCGCCGCCTCTTCCCCGGCGTGCCGGCCGGCCACCCCGCCGAGGGCGCCGTGGTCATGAACATGGCCGCCAACATGCTGGGCCTGGACAACGCCGCCACGCCGCTCGGCTTGAAGGCCATGCGAGAACTGCAAACCTTGAACCCCAGCGACGACACGGCCAGCAACGACCAGATCCTCTTCCTGGTGATCAACACGTCGGCCGTGACCGTGGTCCCGGTGACGATCTTCACCTACCGCGCCCAGCTCGGCGCCGCCGATCCGACCGACATTTTTCTGCCGATCCTGATCGCCACCTTCTGCCCGACCATGACCGGTTTGCTCGTCACGAGCGCGGTCCAGAAGCTGC